>JAHWJE010000082.1 GCA_019348575.1 Actinomycetota bacterium
CGACGCGCTCGTCAACCAGGCGCTCGACGCAGCCCGCCATTCGTGACGCGCTGACGCGGCGCCGGGCGCTCGCCGCGCTCGCGGGCGCGATCGCGATCGCCTTCTCGGCGATCCTCGTCGACCTCGCCGCCGTCAGCCCCTCGACCGCCGCCGTCTTTCGCTGCGCCTAGGCGCTGCCGGTGCTCGCGCTGCCCGCGCTGCGCCGGGGTGGCGGTGATCGTCGCGGGCATCGTGGCTGCAACGCGCCGCAGCGCGCCAAACGCGGTTGTCTGAGGGCGCGGCGGGTATCCGGGCCGAACGCGCAAGCCTCGGCCCGACTGTCCAGGACGGGCGCGTGGATCTCGGCGCAGCCCCGCGAGGATGCTGTCGTCCGCGCGGGGCACAGACGGTGAGCAACAGAAGGAGGACCCATGGCACAGACGGTGCCCCTGCAGGTGACCGTCAACGGCGAGTCGCACCAGTCGGAAGTCCCGCCGCGGCTTCTGCTCGTCCACTACCTGCGCGAGGAGCTCAGGCTGACCGGCACGCACATCGGTTGCGACACCTCCAACTGCGGGGCCTGCACGTGCCTCGTCGAGGGCGAGTCGGTGAAGAGCTGCACGGTGCTCGCCGTGCAGTGCGACGGCGCCCAGATCACGACGATCGAGGGCATGACAGGCGACGACGGGACGCTGCATCCGCTGCAGGAGAGCTTCTGGGCCGAACACGGCCTGCAGTGCGGCTACTGCACGCCCGGCATGATCATGGCCGCGGCCGACCTGCTGGCCCGCCGCAACGCCGAGGGGCGGACCGGGCCGATCTCCGAGGAGGAGGTCCGCAAGGGCCTCGAGGGCAACCTCTGCCGCTGCACGGGCTACCAGAACATCGTCAAGGCCGTCCAGGCCGCCGCCGAGGCACAGCAGGGGGTGAGCGCATGAGCATCGCCGAGACTCCCGTCGGGCGGTCCGTCGGCCAGTCGCTGCGCCGCAAGGAGGACCCGCGGCTGATCACCGGCCGCGCGACCTACATCGACGACATCGCCCTGCCCGGGATGCTGCACATGGCGGTCGTGCGCTCGACCGAGGCGCACGCGAAGATCCTCTCGATCGACACCTCCGCGGCGCTCGATCGCCCCGGCATCAAGGCCGTCTACACCGGCGAGGACATGAGCGACCTGCTCGCGCCGCTGCCGATGGCCTGGGCACCGCCCGGCGTCGAGATCAAGACGCCCGAGCGCTGGCCGCTCGCCCGCGGGCGCGTCGTCCACGTCGGCGACGCCGTCGCGATGGTGATCGGCGACGACCGCTACGGCGTCGTCGACGCCGCCGAGCAGGTGCAGGTCGAGTACGAGCCGCTGCCGGTCGTCGTGGACGTAGAGGAGGCGCTGAAGGACGAGATCCTCGTCCACGAGTCGCTCGGCACGAACAAGGCCCACGAGTGGACGATGGGCGGCGGCGGCGACATCGAGCAGGCGCTCGCCGACTCCGAGGTCGTCGTCGAGCGGCGGATCGTCAACCACCGCACCGCCGGCGGCGCGATCGAGACGCGCGGCTGCATCGCCGAGTACCGGGCCGGCGGGCTCACCGTCTGGTCCTCGACGCAGGTACCGCACCTCGTGCGGCTGTTCTTCGCGGTCCAGATGGGCATCAGCGAGGACCGCGTCCGCATCATCGCGCCCGAGGTCGGCGGCGGCTTCGGCGCGAAGCTGCAGGTCACCGCCGAGGAGACGCTGTGCGCCTGGGCGTCGAAGAAGCTCGACCGGCCCGTGAAGTGGATCGAGACGCGCTCGGAGAACATGGCGGTCTCACACCACGGCCGCGACCAGGTCGACTACGTCCGGATGGGCGCGACGCGCGACGGCCGGATCACGGCCTTCCACGCGAACATCATCCAGGACCTCGGCGCCTACTTCGGTCTGCTGACGCCGATGATCCCGGAGCTCGGAGCCTTCGTGATGACCGGTTGCTACAAGATCCCGGTCGTGCGGACGGACATCACCGGTGTGATCACGAACAAGTTCTTCACCGACGCGATCCGCGGCGCCGGCCGGCCCGAGATGACGCACATGCTCGAGGTCACGATCCACCAGCTCGCCGAGGAGCTCGGGATGGACCCGATCGAGGTTCGCCGCAAGAACTTCATCCCGCCCGAGGACTTCCCGTACGACACGCCGTACGGGATCACCTACGACTCGGGCAACTACGAGGCGGCGCTCGACCGGGCGCTCGAGATCGTCGACATGGAGGCGTTCCGCGCCGAGCAGGCAGACCTGCGAAAGCAGGGCATCCTGCGCGGGATCGGCTTCTCCACGTACACGGAGATCTGCGGGCTCGCGCCCTCGCGGGCGGTGGGCCCGAGCGGCTTCGGCCTCGGGATCGGCCTCTACGAGTCCGCGCTCGTGCGCGTGCACCCGACCGGGTCGGTGACGGTCTTCACCGGGACGTCGCCGCACGGCCAGGGCCACGAGACCGGCTTCGCACAGATCGTCGCCGATCGCCTCGCCGTCGATCCGAGCGTCGTCGAGGTGATGCACGGCGACACGGCGACGGGGCCGATGGGCCTCGGCACGTACGGCTCGCGCTCGCTCTCGATCGGCGGGGTGGCGGCCGCGCAGGCGGCGGAGAAGATCGCGCAGAAGTGCCGCGAGATCGTCGCCCACAACCTCGAGGCGGCTCCCGAGGACATCGAGATCCGCAACGGCAGGTTCTCGCTCAAGGGCGACCCCGACCAGGGCATGTCGCTCGGCGAGGTCGCCGGCTGCGCGTACATCGACGCCACGAAGATGCCCGACGGCATGGAGCTCGGCCTCGACGAGACGCTCATCTACGACCCGTCGAACTTCGTGTTCCCGTTCGGCACGCACGTGTGCGTCGTCGACGTCGATCCCGAGACGGGCAAGGTCAGCGTCGTGCGCTGGGTCGCCGTCGACGACTGCGGGCCGGCGATCAACCCGATGCTGATCGACGGCCAGGTGCACGGCGGCGTCACGCACGGGATCGGCCAGGCGCTCTACGAGCAGGTCGTCTACGACGAGCGCGGCCAGCTGATCACGGGCACCTTCCTGGACTACGCGCTGCCGACGGCCGAGGAGGTCCCGAGCTTCGAGACCGATCGCACGGAGACGAAGTCGCCGTCGAACTCGCTCGGCGTCAAGGGCATCGGCGAGGCCGGCACGATCGCCGCGACGCCCGCCGTCGTCAACGCCGTCGTCGACGCGCTGCGCCACGAGGGCGTCACGTACATCGACATGCCGCTCACGCCGCTGCGCGTGTGGCAGGCGCTGGAGGAGGCGCGCGGCCGCGGCGAAGGCCCGCGCCACACTGAGCAGGGTCGGGCGCTGCCGCCGCAGGGCGAGGGCTCGGCAGGCTCCGGACCGACGATCCCGGAAGGCGGTGCGTCATGATCCCGGCCGAGTTCGAATACGCGGTCGCGGGCTCTGTCGACGAGGCGATCGGGCTGCTCGACGAGCGCGGGCCGGACGCCAAGCTGCTGGCCGGCGGGCACTCGCTGCTGCCGCTGATGAAGCTGCGCTTCGCGCACCCGTCGCTGCTCGTCGACATCGGCAGGATCAGCGAGCTGCGCGGCATCCAGGACGGCGGCGACTCCTACCGCATCGGGGCGCTGACGCGGCACGCCGATCTGCAGGTGCGCGACGACATGGGGCTGATCGCCACCGCGGCGCGGCAGATCGCCGACCAGCAGGTGCGAAACCGCGGCACGATCGGCGGCTCGCTGGCCAACGGCGACGTCGCCGCCGACCTGCCCGGCGTGCTGCTGGCGCTGGAGGGCTCGGTCGTCGTGCGCGGCTCGGGCGGCGAGCGCGTGATCGAGGCGAAGGACCTGTTCCAGGGGTACCTCACGACGGCCGTCGCCCCCGGCGAGGTGATCACGGAGGTCCGCATCCCCGCGCTGACGGGCTACGGCTTCGGCTACGAGAAGTTCCACCGCCGCGCGGAGGACTGGGCGCTGGTCGGCGTCTCGGCGCTCGTGAAGGCCGGCGACGGCGTCTGCGAGGACGTCCGCATCGGGCTGACGCACATGGCCTCGACGCCGCTGCGCGCAACCGCGGCGGAGGACGCCCTGCGCGGCAAGCCGCTCGACGAGGAGAGCATCGCGGCGGCGGCCGAGCTGGCGGCCGAGGGGACGAACCCGCTCGGCGACCTCAACGCGACGCCTGACTACAAGCGACACCTTGCGCGGGTGCTGACCAAGCGCGCGCTCAGCACCGCGAGCGCCGGGTGATCGCAGCCGTCGTCCTGGCAGCGGGCTCCGGATCGCGCTTCGGCGCCAGCGCCAAGCAGCTTGCCGAGCTCGACGGGATCCCGCTGCTGGAGCACGCGCTGCGCGCCGTCGAGGCCGTCCCGGCGATCGAGCGGATCGTCGTGGTGCTCGGCGCCCGCGCCGAGCAGATCCGTGCCGGCGTCGAGTTCGGCCAGGCCGAGCCGGTCGTCTGCGACGACTGGGCCGACGGCCAGGCGGCGTCGCTGCGCTGCGGCATCGCGGCGGTTGCCGACGCCGATGCCGCGGTGCTCACGCTGGGCGACATGCCGCGGATCACGCCGCAGGTGATCGCGCGCTTCGCCGACCTGGCGGCCCAGTACGGACCGCAGGCGCGCGCGCGCGCCGTCTACGACGGCACGCCGGGTCACCCGGTCGTGCTCGGTCGGGAGTACTTCGCGCGCGTGATGGCGCTCGAGGGCGACGTCGGCGCGCGCGAGGTGCTCAAGGCGATCGGCGCGTACCCGATCGAGTGCGCGCACCTGTGCTCGGCCGCCGACGTCGACACGCCCGAGGCGCTCGAGGAGCTGCGCCGCTGACGAGCGGAGACTGGTGGGAGGCTAGCCTCCGGGCGGCCCGCCCAGCACGAGCACGTCGAGCAGCAAGAACAGCGCCACGGCGCATACCACGACCGCGAACGCGCGCCCGAGCGTCGCTGCGGGCAGCCGCGCCGAGACGCGCGTCCCGAGCAACGCGCCGAGCGCCGTCGGCAGCGCCAGCGCCGCGGTGACCCCGACGTCGATGTCGCTGCCGGCTGCCAGATGCGTCGCGAGGGCGACGACGCCGGTCAGCGTGATGATCACGAGCGAGGTCGCGACCGCGCGCCGGAAGCCGACGCCGAACCACAGCGCCAGCACCGGGACGATCACGAAGCCGCCGCCGACGCCGAAGAAGCCGGTCAGCAGCCCGACGGCGACCGCGGCCAGCAGCACGCGGGCGAGCGCCGGCTGCGGGCAGCCGTCGGCGTCGTCGCCGAAGCCGGGTCCCGCCCGCTGCCAGGTCACGATCGCCGCGACGAGCATCACCGGCACGAACAGGAGCACGAGCAGCGCGGGGTCGACCGCTTGGGCGGCGAGCGTCCCGAGCACCGCGCCGGCGGCGCCCGGCGGCGCGAAGGTCAGCGCGATCCGCCAGCACACCTGGCCGCTGTGCGCCAACGACCCCGCGCCGACCGCGGCCGCGACAGCGACGACGACGAGCGAGCCGGACGCCGCCGGCCCGACCGGCTCGCCGAGCACGTAGATCAGGACGGGCAGCGCGAGGATCGCGCCCCCGCCGCCGACCGACCCCACGACGAGCCCGATCGTCAGGCCGAGCGCCGCGGCGACGACGAGCAAGGGGCGCGCCCTAGTCCGAGCGCTCGATCGGGTGCCCTGCCCGGCGCCACGTCCCGACGCCGCCCGCCGTCACGTGCACCACCTGCTCGGCGCCGTGGCGGGCGAGCAGGCCGGCGGCGACGGCGGCGCGCTGCCCTGAGGTGCAGACCACGGCGACGGGCCGCGCCGGGTCGATGCCGGGCGGGACCTCGCGGATGTCGTGGTAGGGCACGTGCACGGAGCCCGGTATCCGTCCCTCGTCCCACTCGCGTCGCTCGCGCACGTCGAGGATCTGCAGCTCGCGGCGGCGGTCGTGCAGCCGTGCGGCGGGCAGGCGCTCGATCTGCGCGACCGGCCGGCGCTCCTCGCGCCAGCTCGTCATCCCGCCGTGCAGAAAGCCCGCGATCCGCCGGATCCCGACCGCCGTCGCGAGCGTCGCGGCCCGCAGCGCGTCCCCGTCGTCGCGCCCGACGAGCACGATCTCCTGCTCGCGATCGGCAATCCATGCAAGCCGCGTCCCGAAGCCGGCGCTCAGCGCGGTGATGCAGACGGCGCCGGGGATGTGGGCCTCGTCGAACTGCTCGGGCGTGCGGACGTCGACGACGAGCGCCCCCTGCTGGCTGTGGAGGTCGACCTGGCGCGGCGCGAGCGGCTGCGCCTCGACGCCTGCCGTCAGCAGCGCGCCGCGGTTGAGCGCGACGATCGCCTCGAAGTTCGGCGGCTGCGGGCCGAGCGTCGAAAGCGAGCGCTCGACGAAGCGCTCGACGTCCGGCTCGGCCAGCAGCGCGTTGTGCAGGCGCTCGTAACCGATCGTCGAGGACACCTTCATGTCCATCCCCGGCCCGCCGCACATCGACCCGCCGAGGTGGCCGGGCCACACCTCGCACGTGTCCTGCAGGCAGAGCAGCTGGTCGTGCAGGCTGGCGAAGATCGCGCGCGCGCCCTGCTCGCGCTCGATCGCGAGATCGGGTCGCGCGATGTCGCCGACGAACAGCGAGTCGCCGGTCAGCACCGCCCACGGCTCCGTGCCGCGCGCGCGGTCGACGAGCGCGAAGGCGGTGTGCTCGGGCCGGTGGCCCGGCGTATGCAGCGCGCGGATGACGACCTCGCCGAGCTCGAGCTCCCAGCCGTCGTCGAACGGCTCGTGCTCGTGGGCACGTTCCCGCGGATCACGCACGCGCCGGACTACCCGGCGGGGCGGCCCGAGGACGCGGTCGCGAGGTGGTTCGCGCTGATGCGCGCTGACTGGGCGAGCGACGGCGTGCTCCGCCACTTCGGGCCGCAGGCGACCGCCGAGGAGCGCGAGTGGGGGCGCAGGGTCCTGCGATCCGGCTCGAGCCCCGCCGGGGCGCAGCAGCTGATGCAGCTCTACGTCGACGTCGACGTCCGGCACGTCCTGCCGAGCATCCGTGT
>JAHWJE010000083.1 GCA_019348575.1 Actinomycetota bacterium
GTCGGCGACGAGGTCATCGTGCTGCGCGCGGGGGACGTCATCCCGCAGGTGCTCTCGCCGGCGCCGCATGTCGTCGAGCGCCCCGACCGTGGCGCTCCGCCGCGCCCGCCGGAGCGTTGCCCGAGCGGCAACACGCCGACGGTGAAGCCCGAGGAGGGCGTCTTCACGAAGTGCCCGAACCGCCTGTGCCCGGGGCGCCAGTGGCAGCTGCTCAAGCACTTCGTCTCGCGCGGCGCGATGGACATCGACGGGCTCGGCGAGAAGCAGGTCGCCCAGCTGCAGCAGGCCGGCCTCGTGACGACCGCCGCCGACCTGTACCGGCTGACGCCCGAGCAGCTCATGGTGCTCGACGGCTTCGGCGAGATCTCCGCCAACAAGACGGTGCAGAACATCGCCGACTCCAGGCAGCGCCCGTTCGGGCGCGTGCTGTTCGCGATCGGCCTCGAGGAGGTCGGCTTCGTCACGGGACGCAACCTCGCCCAGCGCTTTCGCACGATCGACGCCCTGCTGGCGGCGAGCGCAGAGGAGATCGAGCAGACGCCGGGGGTCGGGCCGAAGATGGCCCGCAAGATCTGCGAGCAGCTCGCCGACGAGCAGATGCGCGCGCTGATCGAGGACCTGCGCAGCGTCGGCGTGAGCATGGCGCTCGAGGGGCCCCCGCCGGGCGAGGGCCCGCTCGCCGGCCGGACCTTCGTGCTGACCGGCACCCTGCCCGACCTGACCCGCGAGGAGGCGACCGAGCGCATCGAGGGCGCGGGCGGGCGTGTCACGTCGAGCGTGTCGAAGAAGACCGACTATGTCGTCGCCGGCGCGTCGCCAGGCTCCAAGCTCGAGAAGGCAGAGCGGCTCGGCGTCGCCGTGCTCGACGAGGCGGGGCTGCTGGCCCTGCTCGGCTAGCCGGCCCGGCGCGCACCCGCGCCGGCGCCGGCGACCCGCGGCACTGCGCCGCCTGATCGCGGCGGCGCGTCGGGCGCGCTCCTCAGCCGCGCGATCGCCGCGACGATGCGATCCTCGCGCGCCTTCGCGGCGTAGGTGTTCGCCCGGTTGGACATCAGCGCGAAGCCGATGTGGCGCCCGCCCGCGGCGCGGCAGTAGCCCGCCAGCGCGCTGACGTCGCGCAGCGTGCCGGTCTTCACCTGGCAGCGGCCCGCCGCCGGCGTCGCGCGCATCCGCTTGCGCACCGTGCCGCTGACGGCGGTCACCGCGAGCGACCTGCGAAAGCTCCTGGCGATGTCCTGGTCGTGCATCCGCTCGAGCAGGCGCACGACCTGGCGCGGCGAGGCCCGGTTGACGCGCGACAGGCCCGAGCCGTCGACGACCCGCGGGCGGATGCCGAAGTCGTCGAGCGTGGCACGCACGACGTGCGCCCCGGCGGACGTCGTGCCGCTGTCGCGGTAGCGCGCGCCGAGCTCCTTGAGGAGCATCTCGGCGGCGAAGTTGTTCGACGGCATGTTGATGAAGCGCGCGAGGGCGCCGACCGGCATCGAGGGGACGAACGCGACGGTCTTCGCACCCTGCGGCGCGGCGCCGGCGCGGCTTCCGCGCGCGACGCTCACGCCGGCCTTCCTCAGCTGGCGCGCAAAGCGGGCGGCGGCAAAGCTCCCCGCGTCCAGCCGCGCGCGGCCGCGGAAGATCCCGCGGTCGTAGGCCAGCGCGCTCAGGACGCCGCCGAGGTCCCAGTCATAGCCGGAGCAGCAGGCCGCGCGCCGCGCGTCGAACGCGCTCTCGTCACCGACGACCGACCCGGCGACCCGCCGTATCCCCGCGGCGTGCACGGCGCGCGCGAGCTGCGCCGACGTGCCCGCCCCGTCGCCGAAGAACGGATCGCCGCCGCCGACGAGCACGAGGTCGCCGCGCAGGATGCCGCCGGGCTCGACGACCGCATCGGGCGCTGCCACGACGCTGGTCCGCAGCGTCGCCGACGGCCCGAGTCGCAGCAGCGCGCTCGACGTCGTGAAGAGCTTCTCGAGCGACGCCGGGATGCGGAGCGTGTTCTCGCGCAGCGCGTAGAGCTCGGCGCCGGACTCCAGGTCGCGCACGTACGCACCCGACGACAGGGGCGCCCCGCGCATCTCGCGGTCGATCTTCGTCGTCAGCTCGGACTGCGTGAACGCGTGCGCGGGCGCGGCGCCCGCGAACGACGCGAGCAGCGCGAGCAGGATCGCGTGAAGCGGGCGCATCGCCGTAGACAACAACACGAACCGGTCGAAGGTGCGCAGGCGGGCACGTAACGCCCGCGCCGCCCGGACGTAGAATGCAGCGATGGGCAAGGTCGTCAAGCTCGAGCCCCAGGCGAAGGATCGCAGCGGCGCCCCGGCTCGCCCTCGGCGCAAGCGCTCCAAGACGGCGCTCGTGCTCGGCGGCGGCGGCTTCACGGGCGGGGTGTACGAGATCGGCGCCCTGCGCGCCCTGGACCTGCTGACCGTCAACCGGACCGTCAACGACTTCGACGTCTACGTCGGCACGAGCGCCGGCTCGTTCGTCGCGTCGATGATCGCCAACGGCCTGACGCCCGAGGAGATGATGCGCGTCGTCGACCGCCAGCGCCCGACGCCGTTTCCCGATCTCGACATCGGCAACCTCCTGCGGCCGAACGTCGCCGGCTTCGCCAAGAGCGCGGCGCTGCTCCCCTTCCGCACCGCACAGCTTCTGCGTGGGATGGCGGCCCAGCTCGGCCAGGTCTCGGCGATGGACCTCGTGCTCGGCCTCGCCGAGGGGATGCCGGCCGGCGCATACTCCGGGGCGGGCGTCGAGCGCTACCTGCGCAACGTCCTGACCAGCGACCGCGACAAGACCGACGACTTCCGCGCGCTGGAGAAGGAGCTCTACATCACGGCGACGGACCTCGACACGTGTGAGCGGATCGTCTTCGGCGCCGACGGCTGGGAGGACGTGCCGATCTCGACCGCCGTGCGCGCATCGACGGCCCTGCCGATGGTCTACTCGCCGGTCAAGGTGCGCGATCGCGAGCTCGTCGACGGCGGGATCGTGTCGACGACGAACCTCGACATCGCCGTCAGCGCGGGCGCGAAGTTCATCGTCGTCGTCAACCCGCTCGTGCCCTACGTCAACGACTTCAAGACGAAGGTCCGCACGCTCGGCGGGAGGCGCACGCGCCGCGTGAGCGACATGGGCTTCCCGCAGATCGGCTACCAGGCCTTCAAGATGGTCGCCTACCAGCGCCTGCACGAGATGGCCCGCCAGTGGGAGCAGCGCTACCCGGGCGTCGACATCATCCTGATCGAGCCCGAACCCGACGACGAGCTCATGTTCCAGACGCCGATCATGAACTTCACGTCGCGCGTCGAGATCGCCCGCCACGGCTTCCAGTCGGTCACGACGCAGCTGGCATTCGGCTACCCGCGCTTTCGCGAGATCTGCAGCCGCCACGGCATCGAGATCTCGGCCACTCGCGTGCGCAAGGTCATGAAGCACTTCGAGGCCGAGGAGGGCCGCACCCGCGCGTGGCGGAAGATCCTCGAGCAGACGACCGGCGCGCTGCTGCGCCAGTCGGGCGATCAGGCCGGGCGCGGCTGAGCCGCGGCCTTGCGACATCGCGCGCCCGCCAGATCGCGGGGGCGAGTCCTGGCGCTGTGGGAGACGCTAGAGCTTGGCGGGCTCGGCGCGCTGCTCCGCGTCGAGGCTCGTGAGGAAGAGCGTCTTGTCGATCCTGCCCTGGAAGATCGGTACCCCCAGCTCCATGCACTTGGAGATCACGTCGCGGCGGTCGAGGCCTGCTTCGCGAGCGAGTTCCGTGGGGGTGAGGTGATTGGCCATCGGCAGAGACCCTCCTGTGTGGGTTAGAGCACACATGTCTTGTACCACCCCCGGCGGACGGGCTCAACGCAAATCCTCAGATCGGATTGGGAACGTCGACGAACCGGTGGCGGATTCCGAAGCGTTCCGCCAGGAGATCGCCCAGCCGGCGTACGCCGAACGTCTCGGTGGCGTAGTGGCCGGCGGCGACGAAGTGGATCCCCTCCTCCTGCGCGTGGGTCATGACGCGCTCGGCGGGCTCACCGGTCAGGAAGGCGTCACAGCCGGCCGTGACCGCGTCGCCGAGGTAGTCCGAGCCGCTGCCCGAGACGATCGCGATCGAGCGCACGCGGTCGGGTCCGGCGAGGAAGGCCAACGGCTCGCGGCCCGTCAGGCGCTCGACGCGCTCCACGAGCTCGGCGGGCGTGATCCCCTCGCCGCCGAGGCGCGCGGCGACGCCGATCGGCGAGCCGCGGTGCAGCGCGAACGGCTCGCGCGAGGCGCAGCCCAGGGCGTCCGCGATCAGCGCGTTGTTGCCGACCTCGGGATGGCCGTCGAGCGGCAGGTGATAGGCCGCGAGCGCCATGTCGTGCTCGAAGAGCAGCTGCAGGCGCCGCTTCGAGGACGCCGTCAGCGCCAGCGGAGCCCCGCTCCAGAAGAGGCCGTGATGGACGAGCACGAGGTCGCCCTCCTGCTCGGCGGCTCGCTCGAAGAGCTCCGCGCCGGCCGACACGCCGGTGATCACGGTTTGCACCCGGTCGCGGCCGGGAACCTGCAAGCCGTTGGGGCCGTAGTCGTGAAACGAGGCGGGTGAGAGCAGCTCGTCGAGGTAGGCGATGATGTTGTCGAGCACCTCCCCGGCACGCTACAGTTGCCGCGGCTGTCGCAGCATCCCGGCGAGGCAGGACGCGGGTCCGGACAGGGGTAGACCACAGGATGGAACAGGGGAGTTTGATGTCGGCCTCGGCAGTCGCCACCAGGCCCACGGACGGCGATAGGGACGACCGCGATCTCGTCGCAGGCGTGCGCGCGGGCGACGACCGCGCCTTCGAGCTGCTCTTCCAGCGCTACCAGCCGCTGATCGCAGCGTACGTCCGCGGGAAGGTCCGCGACCATGGGCGCGCCGAGGACATCACGCAGGAGGTCTTCATGTCGGCGCTGCGCCGCATCCGCGCGCAGACCGAGCGCGAGATCCTCTTCAAGCCCTGGATCTTCGAGATCGCGAAGAACAAGTGCATCGACGCGTTTCGCCGTACGCGCAACGTGCAGGAGGTCTCGCTCGAGGCGCGCCACGCGGTCGGCGCCGACGAGCACGGCCGCCTGGCCGATCAGGGCGCGACGCCCGACGCGGCGGTGGAGGGCAAGGTCGCGATCGACAACCTCTGCGGCGCGTTCGGCGGCCTGTCGGCGGTGCACCACGACATCCTCGTGCTGCGCGAGCTCGACGGCCTGTCGTACCGCGAGATCGGCGATCGCCTCGGCATGAGCAGGCCGGCCGTCGAGAGCACGCTGTTTCGCGCGCGCAAGCGGCTGAGCGCGGAGTACGAGGAGCTCGTCAGCGGCGAACGCTGCCTGCGCGTCCAGCGCATCGTCGACGGCTCGGGCGGGCGCTCCCCGGGGCTGCGCGACCAGCGCCGGATGGCGCGGCACCTCGCCCACTGCCAGCCCTGCCGGCGCTATGCGGCGCTGGCGGGGATCGACCTCGGCACGGTCGCGCGGCCCGGCTCAGCGGCCGCTCGCGTTGCCGCGTTCCTGCCGCTGCCGGCGTTTCTGCGCCGGCGCTGGGGGGGCGACGAGCCCGCTGCGCTGCTCGGCCACGGCGGGTCGGCGAGCCAGTGGTCGGCCAACCTCGCCACGATCGCCGATCCAGGCGTCGTGTCGGGCTGGACGAAGGCCGTCGCGACGGCGGCGACGGTCGCGGTCGCGGGTATGGGCGCCGGCGCGGCATTCGACGGACGCATCCGGCTTGACGGCGGCGGCGCGGCGCAGCCCGCGCCCGCGCGCGCGCAGGCGCCGCGACTGCCGACGGTGCACGATGCGGCGCGGGCGCCGGCGGTGGCGCTGGCGCCGGCGCCGGCCGCCAAGCGTGGCGCGCAGCTGGCGCGGGCCGGCCGGCCGGCGAAGATCGCCGCCGGGCTGTACTCGCCCGCGGCCGGACTTCGGTCTTCCGCGCCGGGCCCGCCTCGGGCGAGGCCGTCCCAGGCAGAGAAGCAGTCGGGCCGCACGCTCGGTCTCGGCTCGGACTCGCCGCCGCCCTCGCGTGCTGACGCGAACGGCGGCGCGCGCGGCGAGAGCCCCGCGCAGGGCGCAGGCGCAGTCGAGCGCGTGCTCGGCGCGACGGGCGACGTCCCGCGCGCTCCGGCGGTCGGCGACGGCGCCGCGCCGGACGCGGCCCCACCCGCGACGCCCGCTCTGACGAACGGCGTCACCGCTCCTGCTGTGACGAGCGCGAGCCCGACCGACGACGCGGTCGCGTCGGCGACCGCCGGCGCGACGCCCCCGACAGCGCCCGACGTCTCGCCGACGCGGTCGACGGCGCTCGCCTCCACGCCGACGTCGCTGGACAGCCTTGGCGGATGAGCACGCCGGCGGCGAGCTCGAGCCGTTCACGGACACCGCGCTGTACGCGCTGGGCGCCTACTTCGCCGACCGCCACCCGGAGCTGATGGACGACGTCGTGCGTCAGGCCCAGCGCATCGAGGACGCGGGCGCGGAGCGCTACGCTCGCACGGAAGGCGTCTCCCTGGAGTCCGCCCTGCAGACGCTCATCACGGGCCTCGCCGTTCGCTACTACCGAGCGGTCGCAGGGTCTTCATGAGATAATGCCGAGCATCGGGGCGTGGCGCAGCTTGGTAGCGCGCACCGTTCGGGTCGGTGAGGTCCCCGGTTCAAATCCGGGCGCCCCGATTACATGGAGCCCCTGCTAATGCGGGGGTTTCCGTGCTTCTACCGCGGGGCTTGCTACCAAGCGTCTACCAATACGGCTGCATGGTCCCGTCAAAGCACTACACCGTCGGCGAGCCGTGGTCGCGCAAAGAGCTTCGCGTCATGGGTGGGCAGTACCTCAAGCGCGAGTTCGGCATTCCC
>JAHWJE010000084.1 GCA_019348575.1 Actinomycetota bacterium
CGGCCGAGCGCCGCATGCGAGGAGCCGTGCCCGGCCTTGGCGGCGCGAGCGTTGGCAGCCGAAGCGGGCGTGGCGGCCGGCGCAGCCGTCGCCAGAACAGCCGCGGCGAACACCGGGACGAGCGCGCGGATCCAGCCGCACACGACCGGCGACCCTCGGTTGCCGTCCATGGGCGGATCAGATCTCACGATGTCCTAACGCTGCGATGTGCGGGAGCAGGATCGCAATCGTCGCCGTTCGCGCGTCCGAGGCGAAGGGCTGTGGACGAACGTCTTACGCGCGGGTTGTCGTCGCGGTCACCGCATCGGCGAGCGCCTGCGCAGCAGGTAGGTGTCCATGATCCAGCCCTTGCGCTCGCGCGCCTGCGACCGCGCGCGCTCGATCTCGCCGGCGACCTCGTCGAGGCCGCCCGCGATCAGGATCTCGTCGGGGGTGCCGAGATAGGCGCCCCAGTAGATGTCGATCTGCTCGCCGCGCAGCGCGAGGAACGAGCAGTGCGCGTCGAGCATGACGACGACGTCCGGCGCGTTCTGCGGGAAGCCCTCGCGCGCCAGGCGCCGGCCCGTCGTGATGTGGACCGCCTCGCCGACGCGGTTCAGGGCGATCGCGTGGCGCGCGCAGAGCGCGGCCACGGCGCTCACGCCGGGAATGACCTCGAGGCCGAACCGGACGCGGCCCGCCGCGCGGATCGCGTCGACGATGGTGAGCGTCGAGTCATACAGCGACGGGTCGCCCCAGACGAGGATCGCGCCGACGCCGTCCTCGTCGAGCTCCTCGGCGATCAGGCGCTCCCAGATCGCGGCGCGCGCCCGGCGCCAGTCGTCGACGGCAGAGGCATACGCCGCGGCGGTCCGGTCGCGCTCGGGGTCGCGAACGGACACGATCCGGTAGGACTGCTCTGCGATGAAGCGCTCGCACACCTCGCGGCGCAGGGCGACGAGCTCGTCCTTCTCCTCGCCCTTCTGCATGACGAAGAACACGTCCACCTCGTTGAGCGCGCCGATCGCCTGCTGCGTGACGTATTCCGGGTCGCCCGCGCCGATGCCGATGAGCAGCATCCGCCTCATCGGCGGGAGCTGAGGCGATGCCGACCGTGCTCGTGCTCGGGGGGACCGGCGAGGCGCGCGCGATCGCCGCCGCGCTCGACGTCGTGCCGGGCGTGCGGGTGATCTCCACGCTGGCGGGCCGGATCGCCGATCCGCGCCTGCCGGCGGGCGAGCTGCGCGTCGGCGGCTTCGGCGGTCCCGACGGGCTGGCGGCGTACATCGAGACGAACGCCGTCGACGCCGTCGTCGACGCCACGCACCCGTTCGCCGAGCGGATGTCGTGGTCGGCGTTCGAGGCCTGCTCGCAGACCGCCACGAAGCTGCTGCGCCTGCAGCGTCCGCCGTTCGCGCGCGACCCCGCGATCGACTGGCGCGAGGCGCGCTCGCTGGAGGAGGCCGCCGGGCTGCTGCCGCACGCCGGGCGGCGCGTCTTTCTCACGACCGGTCGCCAGGGGCTCGCGGCGTTCGCCCGCGTGACCGAGGCGTTCTTCCTGATCCGCTGCGTCGACCCGCCCGATCCCGCGGCGCTGCCGCCCGACCGCGCGGTGCTGCTCGGCCGCGGCCCGTTCACGCTCGAGGGCGAGCTGGCGCTGATCGACGGCCACGCGCTCGACGTGCTGATCACGAAGGACTCCGGCGGCGAGATGACGCAGGCCAAGCTCGCCGCCGCGCGCCGGCGCGGGCTTCCCGTGATCGTCGTCGCGCGCCCGCCGCGCCCCGAGGCGCAGACCGTGCAGACCGTGCAGGAGGCGCTCGCCTGGCTCGGCGAGCACGTTCACGAGCGGTGGCTGCGCGGTGACGAGGGGTAGCTGCGCGGCGTGTAGACGAGCGCGCGGCCCCCGGCGCCGCCGATGACGCGCGTCGTCGTCGAGCCGATCACGAGCAGGGTGCGCATGTCGACCTGCGCGGCGTCGAAGCCGCCGAGCGTCGAGACCGAGACCGACTCGCCCGCCCCGCCGACGTCGCGCGCCACCACGACCGGGCAGTCGCGCGCGCGATGGCGCAGCAGCACGTCGCGCGCGCGCTCGAGCTGCTCGCGGCGCGTGCGCGACGCCGGGTTGTACAGCGCCAGCGCCAGGTCGGCCGCGCCCGCGGCGTCGAGCCGGCGCTCGACGACCTCCCACGGCTTGCGCTGGTCCGACAGCGAGATCACCGCGAAGTCGTGCCCGAGCGGCGCGCCGACGCGCGCGGCGGCGGCGTGCATCGCCGACAGGCCCGGCACGACGCGCAGGTCGACGTTCGCGAACTGCCCGTTGCCGGCCTCGAGCGCCTCGAGGACCGCGGTCGCCATCGCGAAGATGCCGGGATCGCCCGACGAGACGACGGCAACCGATGATCCGGCCGCGGCGAGCTTCAGCGCGTGTCGCGCGCGGTCCAGCTCGACGCGGTTGTCGCTCGCGTGACGGCGCTGGCCCGCGCGCTCCGGCACGCGATCGAGATAGGGGCCGTAGCCCACGAGCTCGTCGGCGCCCGCCAGCGCCGCGCTCGCCTCGGGCGTCAGCCAGTCCGGGCCGGCGGGACCGAGCCCGACGACCGCGAGCGTGCCGCGCGCCGTCGCGCCGTCCGCGGTGCCCACGGCGGGCGCGGGCGCGGGTGCGCTGCGCGCCGTCGGTACGAGCACGAGCGACATGTACGGCACCTCGCCGGCCACCTCGTCCAGCGCGGCGACGCGCTCGTCCTCGTGCGAGGCCCGCTCGACGTACACGCCGCGCTCGCCGACGCCGGCGAGCGCCGCCGCCTCGCGCACCCCGTCGAAAAGCCGCCCGAGCTTCATCACGACCGCCGCGTCGGCGTCGCGCAGGTGCTCGGCGAGCGCGCCGGGCGCCAGCGTGCCGGGCGCGACCACGAGCACGTCGTCGCGCTTGGCAAGCGGCGTGCCGGCGGCCGCGGCGGCGGCGCTGAACGCCGTGACGCCGGGCACGACCTGGGTCCGATACGAACCCGCGAGCCGCTCGTGCAGGTAGATGTAGGAGCCGTAGAAGAACGGGTCGCCCTCGCAGAGCACGGCCACGTCGAGACCGGCGTCGAGCATCGCGGCGATCCGCTCGGCGCAGTCGTCGTAGAACTCGCGCAGCGCGCCCTCGTAGCCCTGCGCGTGGTCGGTCTCGCCCGTCGTGACCGGGTAGACGAGCGCGAGCTCCTGGCAGCCGGCCGGGATCCATGGCGCCGCCGCGCGCCGCGCGATCGAGCTGCCCACCCGCTTCTCCGGATAGGCGACGACGTCGCAGCCGCCGACGATCCGCTGCGCCTTGAGCGTCACGAGCTCCGGGTCGCCGGGGCCGACGCCGACGCCGAACAGCCGCCCCCGTGAAGCGCCGGTCATTCCGCCACCTGCGCGAGCGCGTTGACGGCGGCCGCGGCGATCGCGCTTCCGCCGCGCCGGCCGTGCACCACGATGTACTCCAGGCCGGCGTCGTTCGCCGCGAGCGCGACCTTCGACTCGGCCGCGCCGACGAAGCCGACCGGCACGCCGACGACCGCCGCCGGCCGCCCGGCAGGCTCGTCCTGGGCGAGCATCTCGAGCAGCCGGAACAGCGCGGTCGGTGCGTTGCCGACGACGACGAGCGCGCCCTGCAGCCGATCGCGCCAGTGCTCGAGCGCGGCCGCGCTACGGGTGGTCCTCAATGCGCGCGCGAGCTCGACGATGCCGGGCGCGCCGAGCGTGCAGACGACCTCGTTGTCGGCGGGAAGCCGTGCCCGCGTGACGCCGGCGGCGACCATCGCCGTGTCGCACAGGATCGGCGCGCCGCTGCGCAGCGCGCCCTCGGCGGCGGCGCCGAAGCCCGGGGAGAACTCGAGGTCCGCCACGAGGTCGACCATCCCGCAGGCGTGGATCATCCGCACCGCCACGCGCTCGAGCACCGCGTCGAGGCCGGCGAGATCGGCTTCCGCGCGGATCGTGTCGAACGACCGGCGGTAGATCTCGGCGCCGTCGCGCTCGTAGACGATCAAAACGCCTCCGCGAGCACGCGCGAGGCGGCCTGCAGCGACGGGACGTGCGACGTCCGCGCGTCGAAGCGCACCTCGACGTCGCCGGCATCGCGCACGGCGACCGCCACCGGCGTGCCGGAAATCTCCCCGCAGCGCCGCTCGCATGCCGCCCAGTGCTCCGGCGGGTCGGTCGCCGCGCGCACCTGCGCGCGCAGCGTCGCGGCGGCGCGCACGTCGCCAAGCGCGCGGCGGCAGCCGGCGGTCCCGGCGCAGGCGGTGAGCCCGACCCAGCCCGAGGCGGGGTCCATCACGAGCTCCGCCGCGGCCAGCACCTCGCGCGTCGTGCCGACCGCGCCCGGCTCGAGATCGACGAGCGTCACGGTACGCCGCGTCGAGACCCGCACGTCGCCGCCGGTGGCCGCGAGCACGCGCAGCAGCGACGGCCACAGCTGACCGAGCGGCGCGAGCGCCGTGAGCGCGAAGCGCCCGTCGCGCTGCTCGATCAGGCCGGGGCCGAAGCCCCGCGTCCGCGCGGCGCGCGTGACCGGCGCAAGCGTCATCCCGAGGATCGCGGCGATCTTCGCGGGACCGCCCGGCGTCTCCGACAGCCGCCAGGCGTCGCCGCGCAGGGCGACGAACGCCTCCGCCGCGCCCACGGCGACGCCGACCGCGGTCCTGGCGTCGCCCTCGAACTCGACCGGCCGGCCGTCGAGCGCGACGCCGAAGCGCCCGCCGCCACGGGCGGCGATCGTGACGTCGGGGCCGACCTCGCGGCCCGCGCCGCTGCCGTCGTCGACGAGAAAGCAGAAGCGGCGCGGCAGATCGCGCAGCCGATGACCGTCGATGACCTGCGCGTCGAGCAGCGTCACGACATCGTCGACATCGTCGAGCGCGTCGGGCGCGCGACCCGCGAGCGGGCTCGCCAGGACGTTGCGGACGCGGTCATGGGCCTGCGACGGAAGCAGCCCGGCGACCTCCAGCCGCGGTGCGAGCACGTCAGCGGCGTTCGGCGCCAGGCCGCGCAGCTGGACGTTCGCGCGCGCGGTCAGGTCGACGAGGCCGTTGCCGAGCTCCTCGGAAAGCGCTGCAAGCGCCAGCAGCGCCACGGAGGCGAGCCGGCCGCCGGGAACCCGCACGCGTGCGAGCCACCCGTCGGCAGCCTCGTGCAGGACGAGGATGCCCGGGCAGCGGTCCTGGCGCGTGCGCTGATCGGGCGCGGTCGACGTCACGCCCGGGAATCTAGTCGGTCTTCGCCGCGCCAGCCGGGCGCGTACCACCCGCCCGACAGCTACCGTTGCTCGGATGACCTGGCCCGTCGCCTCCGGCTCGCTCCTACTCGGCTTCGCCGTCGCGCAGGCGACCGGGATCCGCCCCCTCGGCGCGATCGTGCTGATCGCCGGCTGCGGGTGGTGCGCACTGCGCTGGCTGCGCGCCGTCGGCCCGGCGCGCACCGCCGTGCTCGTCGCCGTCTACGTCGGCGCCTTCGTGCTGTCGCACGTCATCGCCGACAGCCTCGGCGCCTGGCCGTCGGTACTGCTCGCGGCCGCGGTCGCCGGGATCGCGGCCTACGTGCTCGCCGACGGCGCGACCGGCCGCGGCGGCGTCAGTCCTGCCCGCGCTCGACCTTGACGCCCGTGAACTCGGTGTCGACCGGCTTCTCGAAGCGACGGCCGTTGATCTCGTCGTGGCGGTGGAACGCCGGCGGCTCGATGTGCACCTTGAGCGTGTACTCGCCGTCGGCCGGCACCTTCCAGTTGCGCCCGTAGTGGTAGATCATCGGGTGCCACAGCAGCGGGTGCTCGTGCGTGCCGACCTCGTTGCCGTCGGGGTCGATCAGCGTCGCGGTCACGTTCAGCCCCGGAACGAAGCGTCCGTCGGACGCATCGCAGACGGCGATCTCGACGTGCAGGTTCTCCTCCTGCGGGTCATGCCAGACGAGCTGGCCGTCGTCCCACATGTACATCCCTTCCGCCTCCTCGATCGCGTAGGCGACGAGGTACTCGTCGGCGGGATGCATGCCGCCGTCGTGGGCGACGTTCTCGGCCATGTGGTCGAGCGCCTCGCGGTAGGCCTCGCCCTGCTTGCGGGCAAGCTCGAGCTGCTTTGCGTCAGCTTCGGAGCTGGTCGGATCCATCGGTGGGGGATTCTCGGTGCTCATGGCGATCTGCTACCCCGGGCGCGCGTTCCCTACCGGCGCTGCGGCGACGCTGTCAGCCGGCTGCCGCCGGCCGCTCAGGCGCCGGCGGCGATGCGCGCGAAGGAGTCCGGGTCGGTCGGGCCCTCGGTGCAGATCGCAAGCGCCGCGGGGCGCGGATCGCCGACGCCCAGGCGCTCCCACGTCCGCTCGGGCCGGTCCTCGCGCAGCGCGAGCAGCCCGGCGACGCCGGCTGCCCCCGTCTCGCCGCAGGCGAGGCCGTCGCGCAGCAGCAGCCGCACCGCCTGCTCGGCCGAGCGGTCGTCGATCGCGAAGCAGTCGGCGGAGGTCGCGGCGAAGCTGCGCGACACGGCCGCCAAATCGCCCGAGAACGGTCCGCTGGCCGTGGCCGCCGCTAAGGCGCAGGAGTCGCTCGATCTGCTGAACACGGACCTCGCGTCCGCCCAGCAGGCCGGCGCCGCCGCCGCGGCAAAGGTCGAGCAGGCCGTGGCCGAGGTGAAGGGCCGCACGGACCAGCCGTTCGGCGTCAACGTGCGCGCCGACGCGCCCGACGCCGCAGCTCGGATCGACCTGCTGATCCGCGAGGGCGTGAAGGTGGCATCGTTCGCGCAGGCGCCGAGGCAGGACCTGATCGCCCGTCTGAAGGACGGCGGCGTGCTGGTCATGCCGTCCGTCGGCGCCCGCCGCCACGCCGAGAAGGTG
>JAHWJE010000085.1 GCA_019348575.1 Actinomycetota bacterium
GCCGCTGGCCACGCGGCGCGCAGAGCGACCTGCTCGAGGCCTACGGGCGCGTCGAGGCGTCCGTGCTGCTGCTGTGGGCCGACAGCGACCGCTACCACCCGTTGGCGGGCGCCGAAGAGGCGCTCGACCTGCTGCCCGACGCGCAGCTGCGCGTCCTGCCGGGAACCGGCTTTCTTATCGCCTACGACGACCCCGTGGGCGCCGCGCGCGAGCTGACGGCGTTCTGCCTGTGACGCTCGTCGCGTGAAGAAGCGCCCTCGCCGCGTGCGGCGCCGTCAGCCAGAGCCGTGTCGCGAACGTGTTCGCATAGAGCACTCACACGACACGCCGCACCGACCGTGCGGCGCGGTCAGCCGAGCCGTGTCGCAAACGTGTTCGCATAGAGCACTCAGACGACACGCCGTGGTCGAGCGGACGCACTCCACCCGTGCCCGCAAGTGACCGCCCCGACGCACGTGCTGTCGCTCCTTCATCGATCCCGTTCGCAAGCGCCCCGCACCCGACACCGTGGCCGGAGCTGCCACCGCACCGCCGCGCCACCGCCGCGGCCACGCGAACAGCCCCTACGCCCCGCCGACGCGATCGGGCGGCCAGAACGACGCGACCGCGCGGCCGATGATCTGGCTGCGCGGGACCGGACCCCAGTAGCGGCTGTCGTCGGAGTTGCCGCGGTTGTCGCCCATCAGGAAGTAGTGGCCCGCGGGGATTGCGACGGCCTCGAGGTCGCATGCCGGCCCCCGGCCGCACGGCGCGGCGAACGGCTCGCGCAAGCGCACGCCGTTACGGATCACGTGGCCGTCGCGGACGGCGATCCGGTCGCCGGGCATGCCGACGACGCGCTTGATGAACGCCTGGCGCCCCACGCCGGCCGTCGGCCGCGAGCAGGAGCGCCGGCTGAGCGGCCCGCCGTCGTAGGACGGTCCCTCGCCGGCGATCCCGCACTGGCCGCCGTCGCTCTCCGCGCCGCTGGGCGGCCTGAAGACCGTGATGTCGCCGAGCTTCGGGTCGGCGCCGACGCGGTGCGAGAAGCGGTCGACGAGCACGCGCTGCCCGACCTCGAGCGTCGGCGCCATCGACGGCGTCGGGATGACGTACGGCTTGACCGCGTAGGCCTGGATGGCGAGCGCGAAGAACAGCGCGCTGGCGAGGATGACGACGAGCTCGCCGAACGAGCGCAGGCTGCGGCGCATGCTCAAACCCTAGCCGCGCCAGATCAGAGAAGCGTAAGCTCAGGCCGCCGAGCCGCGCGCCATCCTGCGCAGGTTCATCGCCTCGTCGTATGTCGCCTCGTCGACCCCGTGCTCGAGCGCGACCTCGCGCAGCATGCGGCCCGAGGTCGCGGCCTCCTTGACGATCGCGCCGGCCTTGTCGTAGCCGATGTACGGGTTCAGCGCCGTCGCGGCGGCGAGCGTCGCCTCGGCCGAGCGCCGGCAGCCGTCGAGGTTGGCCTCGATCCCCAGCACGCACTTGTCGGCGAAGAGGCGGCTCGTCGTGGAGAGCAGGTGGATCGATCCCAGCAGGTTGCGCGCGATCAGCGGGATGCGGACGTTGAGCTCGAAGTTGCCCTGCAGGCCGCCGATCGTGATCGCCGTGTCGTTGCCGATCACCTGCGCGCCGACCTGCAGCACGACCTCGGGGATCACCGGGTTGACCTTGCCGGGCATGATCGAGGAGCCCTTCTGCAGCTCGGGCAGGAGGATCTCCCCGATCCCCGCGCGCGGGCCGGAGCCCATCAGCGCGAGGTCCTGCGCGATCTTCGTGAGCGAGACCGCGACGACCTTCAGCGCGCCCGACAGCTCGACGAGCGCGTCGCGGTTGGCCTGCGCCTCGAACGGGTCCTCAGGAGGCGAGATCTCGAGGCCGCTGGACTCGCTCAATCGTGCGCGCACGCGCTCGGCGAACTCGGGATGCGTATTGAGCCCGGTGCCGACCGCGGTGCCGCCAAGCGGGATCTGGGCGACCTGCGGCAGCGCGTTTCGGACGCGTCGCGCGCCGAGGCGCAGCTGCGCGGCGTAGCCGGCGAACTCCTGGCCGAGCGTCACGGGCACGGCGTCCATCAGGTGCGTGCGGCCGGACTTCACGACGTCCTCGAACTCGTCGGCCTTCGCGGCGAACGCGGCCTCGAGGTGCTCGAGCGCCGGCAGCAGCGTGTTCGTCGCCTCGTCGAGCGCGGCGAGGTGGACGGCGCTGGGGAACACGTCGTTGGACGACTGGCCCATGTTGACGTGGTCGTTGGGATGGGCGCCCCC
Source organism: Actinomycetota bacterium (assembly GCA_019348575.1). Next base: position 2,250 of record JAHWJE010000085.1, read on the forward strand.
GCCGGCGAGGTTCGCGATCACCTCGTTGGCGTTCATGTTCGTCGACGTTCCCGAGCCGGTCTGGAAGACGTCGATCGGGAACTGCTCGTCGTGCTCGCCGGCGGCGATCTCGTCGGCGGCCCGGCCGATCCGCTCGGCCAGCTCGCCGTCGAGCTTGCCGAGGTCGGCGTTGACGCGCGCGGCGGCGCCCTTGATCGCCGCAAGCCAGCGCACGACGCTGACCGGCACACGCTCGCCCGAGACGGGGAAGTTCTCGACCGCCTTGGCTGTCTCGCCGCCCCACAGCTGCCGGTCGGCCACGCTCATCTCGCCCGTCCTCCGCGATCGCAGGTCATCGATCGCAACGCTAGCGGTTCGCGGTCTCGCGCTACGAGCGCCGCAAGCGGCGATGTCAGCGGCCTTCGGCGGCGGCCTGCGCCGCGAAGCGCCCGCTGACGACCTTCACCGAAGGCTTGGCGGCGTTGCGCACGTCGAACAGCCCCTTCTGGTTCAGCCCGCGCACGAGCTTGATGTCGGGCACCTGGGTCTTGATCGACCCGCCGTAGAACGTCGGCGCCACCGCGAAGTCGCGCAGGTTCCAGACGAGCGCGCCGGCGAGGTTCGGGATCGAGGCGTACGTCGAGAGGTGCACGTCGAGCAGATGCGCCTGGAACGCGTAGCCGCCGGGCTTCGTCGTGGCGTTGCGCCCGTTGGCCTCGGCGCCGAACTCGGTCACCGCGATGACCTTGCGGGGGAAGACGGCGCGCAGCTGCGCCAGGCGCGTGCGGATCATGCTGCGCAGCCGAGCTGCCGGGGCGTGCGTCGCCTCGTACCAGCCGATGTAGTTCGTCCAGCCGATCATGTCGATGTCGCTGTAGATGCGCGACATCCTGCGCGGCGGGTGCGCGCCCCAGATGTCGAGCGCCACGGGGCGGCTGGGATCGGTCCGGTGAAGCTCCTCGGCCATCGAGTCGATGTAGGGGATCTGGCCCGCGGGGTGACCGTCGCCGGCGATCTCGTTGGCGAGGTTCCACGTGATGATCGACGGGTGCATCTGGGTCTGGCGCAACGTCGTTCGCACCCGGTCCTTGGCGATCCTGACGCGCCGCGCGCCGCGCGAGGTCCACGCGCCGGGCGCGTCCGTCGGCCCGATCCCCTGCCAGATCATGATCCCGGCGGCGTCGAGGCGCTCCAGCAGGCCCGGGTCCAGCGGGTGCTGGCTGCGCGTCGCGTTGGCGTCGATCGACTTGAGCTGCTCGACCAGCCGGTCCTGGTCGGCCGGTCGCAGGGCGTCGCCGCGGCCGAAGGCGTCCTCGTGGATCGAGGCCCCGCGCAGCCGCACCGGCGCGCCGTTGAGCAGTAGGCGGCTGCCCTCGGCCTTGACCTCGCGCAACCCGACGCGGGCGCGGTACGTCGCCTCGCCCGGGACCTCGAGCGCGAGCTCCCAGAGATTCGGCGAGCCCGGCGCCCACAGCTCGGGGTCGTCTACGCGCACGGACGTCTGCAGCACCTGCGTCTGCTCGTTGGCGATCGGCGTGGCCGGGAACTCGAAGTCGACCTTCCGGTCGCCGCGGCTGAGCGTGCCCTTCACGCCGAGCGCGCGCGGCGCGGCGTTGTTGTGCACGTGCACGGTCATGTGGACGAGCGCGGCGCCGCGGGTCAGGCGCGTGCGCAGCGTCGGGTGCAGCAGCTCGCTCGGGCCGATCCGGCGGATGCTGACGCCGCGGTTGATGCCGCCGAAGTTGAACCACAGGCGATGCCAGCCGTCGCGCTTCATCGCCATCGGTCCGCGATAGTCGGCGCGCACGACGAGCGTGTGGCGCGTGCCGGCGGTCAGGAACGTCTTGGTCTCGAAGGGCAGGTACTCGCCGGTGTGCGTGGCGACGCGCTTGCCGTCGATGAAGACCTGCGCCTTGTGGTTGACCGACTCGAAGCGAATCGCGTAGGTGCCGTCGACGGGAACGGTGAGCCCCGTCCGGTACCAGGCGACCGTGCCGCGGAAGTAGGCGATCCCGCGCCGGCCGCTGATCTTCGTCGCGTCGGGCACGTATGGCACGCGGATCAGCTCGCCGCCGAACCTCCCCGCCTGGAAGCCCTTGTCCAGGCCCTCGTCCTCGCGGTCACGGCGAACGCGCCACAGGCCGTCGAGCTGCGCGCGATCGCCCGGTCCGGCGTAGATCGTCGGGGCGCCGCCGTGCGGAGCGAGCACGACCGGCGTGGGCGCCGCCTCGGATTCGGCCGAGGAGACCATTGTCAGGACGCCGGCGAGGACGGCGACGAGCGCGCAGAGAGCAGCGATCGCGGCCCGCATCCTCAGACTTGTCATCCGATCCCGTCCATCTGTCACCTCGTGCTCCTGCGGCCGCAGTACGCACAAAGCGGCGCAGCGGGCGGTGGACGACCGTGCCGCTCGAACTCGAGCGACGCGCAGAATGTAGCGTTCCCGAGCACCGCGTACGCCGCCGGTATGGCGGCGCTCGACGCAGGAGCCTTCAGATCGCCCGCCAGTACGACACGATCGACGAGCATCTCAGGAGCTGGATCGCGCGCCAGCCGCTGTTCTTCGTCGGCAGCGCGCCGCTGGCCGAGGACGGGCACGTGAACATCTCGCCGAAGGGCCCGATCGGGTCGTTGCGCGTGCTCGGACCGACGACGGTCGCATACCTGGACATCTATGGCAGCGGCGCGGAGACGATCGCGCATCTGCGTGAGAACGGACGCATCGTGGTGATGCTGTGCGCGTTCTCCGGACCGCCGCGGATCGTGCGGCTGCACGGGCGCGGCGAGCTGCTGCGACCTGACGACGACGGCTTCGCTGCGCTGCTCGCGGAGGCCGCCTTCGAGGATCCCGCCATCCCCGAGGCCCGGCGCGCGATCGTTCGCGTCGACGTGACGCGGATCTCGGATTCCTGCGGCTACGGCGTGCCGCTCATGCAGTACGAGGGCCTGCGGCCGCACAGCACGCTGTCGGCGCAGAAGCGGCTGCGCACGCAGGGGCCCGAAGGCTACGCCGAGTTCGTCGCAGCGCGCAACGCGAGCAGCCTCGACGGGCTGCCGGCGGTCGACCCGCCGTAGCCGGCCGTCGCTGCGCTGGGCTGGACAGAAGCTCTCGCGCCGGGCGGGCGCTCAGCGGCGCAGCCGGATGCGGTCGCCGGGCTGCAGCTCGGTGGGCTTGAGCTTGGGATTGAGCCGCTGCAGCCGGGTGATCGACTTGCCCGTCTTCGCGGCGACCGAGCCGAAGGAGTCGCCCGCGCGCACCGTCACCCACTTGGGCCCCAGCGGCTTGGGCTTGGGCTTGGGCACGTTCTTGCGCAGCTTCAGGCGCTGGCCGGGGCGGATCGTCGCGGGATCGACGTACGGGTTGAAGGTCTGGAGGTCGTCGACCGACAGCCCGGTCTTCTGCGCGATGCGGACGTAGGTGTCGCCGCGGCGCACGGTCCAGTACACCGGGAGGTCGCGCCGCTGCGCCGCGCGCTCGCTGGCTGCGGTCGCCGCCTCGTCGTCGCCGCCGAGTGACGTGACGGCCACCAGGACGATCGTGCAGAGCAGGATCGCGAGCCCAGCGAAGATGAGATACGCGAGATAGCGGCTGTCGTCGCCTCCGACGCCGCCGGTCTCCGGGGGTGCTCCGGCAAGTCCTGGCAAGTTGTCGTCCTCTGCGCCGCAGGGTTCCGTTCGCCCTGCATACAACGCCTGAACTGTTGAGCGCAGGTTAAGGTCGATCGCGATTGGGGCCCTGCGATGGCGAGCGGGATGGACCCTAATCCATCGCGATCGCGACGTACTTCGTCTCGAGGTACTCCGCGATCCCCTCCGGGCCGCCCTCGCGGCCGAACCCCGAGTGCTTGATCCCGCCGAACGGCGCGCCGCCGTTGGAGACGAGCCCTTGGTTGAGGCCGACCATGCCGGTCTCGAGCCGTTCGCTGACGCGCAGCGCGCGCTTGACGTCGGCGGTGTAGACGTAGGCGACGAGCCCGAACTCCGTGTCGTTGGCGGCCGCGATCGCCTCGTGCTCGGACGTGAATGCCGTGATCGGCGCGACCGGCCCGAAGATCTCCTCCCTGAGCAGCCGCGCGCCGGCGGGCACGTCGACGAGCACGGTCGGCTTGTAGAAGTGGCCCGGGCCGTCGAGGCGCTCGCCGCCGCAGAGCACGCGCGCCCCCTTGCCGACCGCGTCGTCGACCAGCTCGGCGACCTTGTCGAGCTGGTCTTCATCGATCAGCGGCCCGACCTCGACGCCCTCCTCGGTGCCGCGCCCGATCTTCAGCGCGCCCATCCGCTCGGCGAGCTTCTCGGCGAACTCGCCGGCGATCGGCTGCGCGACGTGGAAGCGGTTGGCGGCCGTGCAGGCCTCGCCGATGTTGCGCATCTTGGCGACCATCGCGCCCTTCACCGCGGCGTCGACGTCAGCGTCCTCGAACGCGACGAACGGCGCGTTGCCGCCGAGCTCCATCGACACGCGCAGGACCTGGTCGGCGGCCTGCTCGATGAGCCTGCGGCCGACCTCCGTCGAGCCGGTGAACGACAGCTTGCGCGTTCGGGGGTCGCGGATGACGGGCTCCATGACCGACCCCGACGAGCTCGTCGTCACGACGTTC
>JAHWJE010000086.1 GCA_019348575.1 Actinomycetota bacterium
GAGCGCCTCGAGGTTCTGCGGGGCCGCTCGCGCCTGGAGGCCGAAGCTGTCGTAGATCGTGATCGTCGCCGGGATGATGGAGCTCGCCGCCGTCCGGGCGGCCGGAGTGAAGATGAAGACCCGGCGCCGCTCGGGAACGAGCGTCGTCTGCGGGTTGTCCTCGCGAAACGAGTCGGTGATCGTCTGGGTCAGCAGGACCGTCGACAGCGCGGCCGTCTCCAGGCGCTCCTCGGCCTGCTGGCGGAAGTAGTCGGGCAGGATCTGGTTGATGGCGAGGGCCGAGGTGACGAGCCCGACCAGGGCGATGGACCACAAAGCCGCGACGAACCGGACATTCAGCCGCCGGACGAAGCGCCGGAGGCTCCCCTGCATCCGGCGCCGACGACGGCCGTCCGCCCGCCGCGCCTGATCGCGTTCGCGGCAGGCGCGATCGCCGTCCTCGCGGCACGACTCCTCCGCGCGCGCGCCGGGCCGCGGCGCTCCAGACGCCGCTCACGACGCCGCTGAGCGGAGCGACCGCGTTGCGCGCTGGCCGTCACCGCCCGCGGCGGTGACGGCGGTTGCGTCACGGTGCCGGCGTCTCGGCCGGCGGCGGCTCAGGTGCCGGCACGACCTGCGTGACGGTCCGCGGCGGCGGCGGCGGCGGTGGCGGTGGCGGTGGCGGCTGCACCTCGGGCTCCTGCACCTCGGGCTCCTGCACCTCCGGCACATCCACGTCCGGGTCCTCCTCCTCGATGACCGTCCGCTCGACGGTGCGCTCGGTTACCGTTGCGTCCGTCTCGGCGACGGCGACCACCTCCGAGCTCATACCGCGGTCGCGGTAGTCGTCGCGAGGATCGTAGATCCGGTAGCTGCCCTGCGGAAGGTCGACGGTCATGCGACCCGTCTCGCCCGGCTTGATCTCGCCGGTGCGCTCGAGGCCGCTGGGCGCCCTGATCGCGAGCTCGTGGACGCGGTCGCCCTCGTTGTTGACGACGAACTCGACCTCGCCCGCCGCGACCTCGATCCGCTCTGGCGCGATGTCGAACTCGCGAAGGACGACCGTCACCTCCTCGGCGTCGTCGCCGGCGATGTCATCTTCGCTGCACGCGGCCAGCGCCAACGCGCTCAACGCTCCGAGCGCTGCCACGAGCAGGGCCAGGACGGTCTTCTTTGGTGAGGGCATGCGCACTTCCTCCCCGTTTCCGGCGAGGCAGTCACCTGCACGGCCGCGGCTGCTCGACGCGCCCACGCGCTGATCGTCCCCTCAGTCGGGCACCACGATCTCGTCGAGCCCCTGCTCGGCGGGCGGAAACTGCGGGTCCATGGCCTCGAGCGTGTCGGCGATCGTGCGCGCGATCACGAGGTTGCGGTACCACTTCTTGTTCGCCGGCACGACGTACCAGGGACCGAACGGCGTCGACGTCGCGTTCACCGCATCCTCGAACGCCCGCTGGTAGTCGTCCCAGAACGCGCGCTCCTTGAGGTCGTTGGAGGAGAACTTCCAGTGCTTGCTCGGGTCGTCCAGGCGCGCCTGCAGGCGGCGCTTCTGCTCCTCCTTGGAGATGTGCAGGAAGAACTTCAGGACGACGACGTTCTCGCGCGCGAGCGTGCGCTCGAAGTCGCAGATCGTGTCGTAGCGGTCGCGCCACACCGTCTCGGGCACGAGATCCTTGACCCGCACCACGAGCACGTCCTCGTAGTGCGAGCGGTTGAAGATCGTGATCATCCCGCGTGCCGGAGTGCGCAGGTGATAGCGCCACAGGAAGTCGTGCGCGGACTCGTCGGCGCTGGGCGCCTTGAACGACCACACGCGGCAGCCCTGCGGGTTGACGCCCCGGAAGACGTGCTTGATCGCGCCGTCCTTGCCCCCGGTGTCCATCGCCTGCAGCACGATGAGCAGGCTCTGGCGCTGCTCTGCGTACAACCGCGCCTGAAGCTCGGCGATCCGCTTGCGGTGCGCCGCGAGCTCCTTCTTGACGTCGGCCTTGGCGGCGTAGCCCTCGGACTCGTCGGGAGAGAAGTCGGCCAGCCGGATCGGCTGGCCCGGCTCGACGCGGTAGCGCGGATAGTCCGGCGTCGGCGGGGGCGACGCGACGACCTGCTCCTCGGGAGCGGCCGCCGCGGTGACAGGGTCAGGCGCGTGGTTGGACATTGCCGCCGGAGTACCCCGTCGCGCCTCGGCGCACGTCCGCGGTCGCCTTCGGGATGTCGCCGCGGCCTCACGCGCGGAAGGACGCTTCGATGCCGGGTGCCGGCCCCGCGACGGCGCCGCTTCGCAGCAGCTGCGCGATCGCGGCCTCGTCGTACCCGGCCCCGCGCAGCACGGCTGCGGTGTGCTCCCCCAGCGAGGGGCCGGGCAGCCGGCTCGTGTCCGCCGGGGTGCGCGAGAGCCTGACCGGCGCGCCGAGCACGCGCACCGGCTGCGCCACGCCCGGCTGGTCGAGCTCGACGACCATCTCGCGCGCCCGCACGAGCTCGGAGGCCAGCGCCTCGTCGAGGTCGAGCACCGGCTCCAGGCAGCACTCGTGCTCGGCGGCGAAGTCCTCCCACGCGGCGCGCGTGCGGGCCGCGAAGACCTCCTCGACCGCCGCGTGCGCGGCGCTGCCGGGGGCGGCGAACTGCGCATCCAGCAGGTCCTCGCGCCCGACCCCGCGGCACCACGCCCTCCAGAACCTGGCCTCGAGCGCTCCGAGCGCCACCCAGCCGCCGTCAGCGCAGGCGTACGGGCGGTAGCACGCAAGCCCGCCCGCGAGCTCGAGGCGCCCGCGCGCCGGCAGCTCGCCGTCGGCGAGGAACCGCGCGGCGACCAGCGCCAGCCAGGACAGCGCCCCGTCTGCCATCGACACGTCGACGAGCTGGCCCTCGCCCGTGCGCTCGGCCTCGCGCAGCGCGGCGAGGATCCCGAACGCGGCCATCAGCGCCCCGCCGCCGAGGTCGGCGATCTGGCCGGCCGGCAGGACCGGCGGGCCGCCGGGCTCGCCGGTCAGCCCGAGCAGCCCGACGAGCGCGAGGTAGTTCATGTCGTGTCCCGGGCGGTCGCGCAGCGGCCCGTCCTGCCCGTATCCGGTGATCGCGCAGAGCACGAGCTTCGGGTTCACGGCCCGCATCGCGTCGTAGCCGACGCCGAGACGGTCGAGCACGCCGGGGCGGAAGGATTCGAGCACGACGTCGTGCTCGCGCACGAGCGCCAGCAGCACCTCGCGCCCGGCCTGCTGCTTGAGGTCGATGCGGATCGAGCGCTTGTTGCGGTTCAGCGCGAGGAAGAGCGCCGAGCGGGCGCTCTGCTCGGCGCCCGCGACGTACGGCGGCGCCCAGCGGATGTAGTCGCCCGCTCCGGTGTCCTCGACCTTCAGCACGTCGGCGCCGTAGTCGGCGAGCAGCAGCGAGCAGAAGCCGCCGGGCAGCAGGCGGCTGAGGTCCAGCACGCGGATGCCCTCGAGCGGCAGGCTCACGCGCCCGCGACCGCACGGATCGCCTCGCTGACCACCCCGAACGTGCGCGTCATGATGAGCGGGTCGTCGAGCTGCATGCGAGAGGCGCGAAGAGCATATGGCGTCGGTGGCTCGACCGTGCTCAAGCGCTGCTGAGGCGCGTCCCGATGCGGTTAAGCTCGAGATCGCTGCGGCTGCTCCTCTTGCGCAGAAGGCGGACTGCCCTATCGCTCCGATGCTCGTATCCCACGAACGTGACGTGGCGGCTTCGACGGCCGCGTTCTGCGCGCGCACGTCAGCTCCGCGGCGCATGCTGGTCGCCGGCCCGGCGGTGGCGGTCGTCTCGGTCGTCGCGGCGCTGCTCACGACCGACGCGGCGGGGCTGCCGCTGCGCGATCCCGACCACGTCGCCGGGCGGCGCCTGCTGTTGGTCCTCGGCCTTGTCGGCGTGCTCGTGATGCTCGACGTCCTCGTGCGCGCGGGCCGGCGATCGGGCAGGCTGTGGCCGTCGCGGGCGTCGGTGCTCCGCGTTCGGCGCGAGCGCTGGACGCTGGGGCGCGGGGTCGCAGTCGGCAGCGCGCTGGTCAGCTTCTACCTGACCTATCTGGCGTATCGCAACCTCAAGAGCGTGGTTCCCCTCCTGCGGCCCGGTGAGCTGTTCGACCGCCAGCTGGCCGATCTCGACCGCGGTCTGTTCAGCGGCCACGACCCGGCGGCGCTGCTGCATGCGCTCCTCGGCACGGGAGCAGCCAGCCACGTGCTGTCGGCCGGCTACATGCTCTTCTTCGCCTTCATCCCGGTGACGCTTGCGGTCGGGCTCGTCTTCTCGCACAACCTCCAGGCCGGGCTCTTCTACACGACGGCCCAGTCGCTCAACTGGCTGCTCGGCGCGGGAAGCTATTTCCTCTTGCCCTCGCTCGGACCGGTCTACGCCGAGCCCGCCGCCTTCGCGAACCTGCCGGTCTCCGCCGTCACGCAACTGCAGGACCTCCTGCTCGACCAGCGGGTCGAGTTTCTGCGTGACCCGGCTGGCGCCACGGCGCAGAGCATCGCCGCGTTCTCCTCGCTGCACGTCTCGATCTTCTTCACCGGCGCGCTCGCGGTCCATCTGCTGCGGCTCGGGCGGCCGGTCAAGATCGCCGCGTGGGTCCTGCTCGGCGTGACGATCCTGTCGACGATCTACCTGGGTTGGCACTACGTCCTGGATGACGTCGGCGGTCTGATCCTCGGGGCGATGGCGATCGCCCTGGCCTGTCTGCTGACCGGCTTCGACCCGCGCGCAAGCCGCCGGCCCTCCACGAACCGCGAAGCGACGTGACGCCGCGATCGGCGCCATGGCCTCGCTGCCCTCCGTGGCGCGACATGCTGGCGGGTCCGGTGGTGGCCGCCGTCACCGTCGTCGCGGCGCTGGTCGCGACCGACGCGGTGGGGCTGCCGCTGCGAGATCCCGATCACGTCGCCGCGCTGTACCTGGCCCTGGTGGGCTTCGGGACCGTGGTGCTGGTGGGGCTCGACGTCGTGGTCCGCGCCGGTCTTCGCTGCGGCAGCTTTCCTCCTTCGCGAGCCGCGATGCGGCTCGTCCGGCGCGAGCGCTGGACCCTGCGGGCGGGAATCGCCGCCGGCAGCGCGCTGGTCGGCTTCTACGCGACCTACCTGGCCTATCGCAACCTCAAGAGCGTGGTTCCCCTGATCAGGCCGGGTGAGCTCTTCGACCGCCAGCTGGCGAGCCTCGATCGCGAGCTGTTCGGCGGCAACGATCCCGCCGCGCTGCTGCACACCCTGCTGGGCACGGGCCTGCCGACGCACGTCCTCTCGACCGCCTACGTGGCGTTCATCGTGTTCCTGCCGCTGACGATCGGCCTCGCCCTCGTCTTCTGCCGCGACCTGCAGGCGGGCCTCTTCTACACGACCGCCCAGTCGATCAACTGGGTGCTGGGCATCGCGAGCTATTTCCTGCTGCCCTCGCTGGGACCGATCTACGTCGACCCCGGCGCGTTCGCCGCTCTCCCGCCGTCTGAGGTGACCCATCTGCAGAACGTGCTGCTCGACCAGCGGGTGGACTTCCTCCGCGATCCCTCGACGGCGACGCCGCAGAGCATCGCCGCCTTTGCCTCGCTGCACATCTCGATGAGCTTCACCGCCGCGCTGGCTGCGCACCTCCTCGCGCTCGGAAGACGCCTGCGGATCGCGTTGTGGGTCTGGTTCACGCTCACGACGCTCGGCACGATCTACCTCGGCTGGCACTACGTCCTCGACGACATCGCGGGCGTGATCCTCGGCGCGATGGCACTTGCTCTGGCGCGCGCGCTCACCGGCATCGACCTGCGCAGCGCGCGCGAACGGCGGCGACATCCGGGCTCCGTCGACGAGCGGTCGGCGACGAGCCTGGCGACGTCCTGACTCGCCCCCGGCCTACACTGGATCGCGTGACGTTCCAGCGCGGCATCGACGGCTCGGACCCCGTGCGCGCGCGGCCGATCTCCGCGCGGGCGGGCGCGCACGAGGACCGTGACGCCTCGCGCTCGTGGCGCGTGAGCACAGGGACGCTGGCGTGCCCGCGCTGCGACGCCCCGGTCGCCCTCGGCGGCCGCGCCGTGTCGCTGGCGGAGGATCTGGACTGCCCGTTCTGCCGGCACAGCGCGGCAGTGCGCGACTTTCTCTCCCTGGGCGCGCCCTCGCGGCCGGCGCGCGTCGAAGTGCGCGCACGCCCGCGCGCTCGGCGCGCGGTCCGCTGATTCACGCGAGCGCGTCTGCGTAGGCGCGGGCCTCGGCGTACAGGCGGGCGAAGTCCGCGGGCTTGTAGTGCGCGTTCAGACCGCTGGGATTCGGCAGGACCCATACGGGGCGCCCGCCGATCTCGTCGGGCTGCAGTCCGATCGTCGCCCGCGGTCGCGCGAAGGCGGTGCGGTAGGCGGTCAGACCGACGACCGCGACGAGTCGCGGCTGGTGCCGGCGAACCGTCCGCTCGAGCGCGAGAGCTCCCTCGCGCAGCTCCTCGGGCGTGATCTGCGCCGCCTCGCGCGTCGGTCGGAAGGCGAGGTTCGTGACACCGACGCCGTGGGCGGGCAGCTCGGCGTCCTCGTCCGGCCGCAGCCGGCGGGGGGTGAACCCGGCGGCGTGCAGCGTCGGCCAGAAGCGGTTCCCCGGGCGCGCGAAGTGGTGTCCGACCTCCGCCGAGCGCAGCGACGGGTTGATGCCGACGAACAGGACGCGGAGCCCCGGTCCGAGGATCGGGCCGAGGCTCACGCTGGCTTCAAGGCTTCGTTCCCCCGGCGATGATCAGTTCGCACGGTCCTGCGAATCCCTCCGGCCCCTCGAAGCGATGCAGCTCCTGCTCGATCTCCTGCCAGGCTGCGTCGCGGCCGGCCTCGTCGAGGCCGGCGAG
>JAHWJE010000087.1 GCA_019348575.1 Actinomycetota bacterium
CTGCCTCGAGTCGCTCATCTCCGTCGAGGACATGGAGCGCCGCCGCGACGAGGTGCTCGCCATCATCCGCTCGTGAGCGACGCGCGGGCGGCGCTCAGGCGCGCCGCCGACGCCGGCATCCACTGCCTGGCGCTGCCGACGCCGTTCGCCGTCGGCCGCGTCAACACGTACCTCATCGAGGACGACCCGCTCACCCTGGTCGACAGCGGCCCCAACTCGGGCACCGCGCTCGACGAGCTCGAGCGGGCGCTCGCCGCGCGCGGACACCGCGTCGAGGACCTCGAGCTGCTCGTCATCTCCCATCAGCACATCGACCATCTCGGTCTCGTGTCGATCCTCGCACGCCGCTCGGGCGCGGAGGTCGCCGCGCTGGACCTGCTCGCGCCGCGCGTCGCGCTGTGGCAGGAAGGCATGGACGCAGACGACGCGTTCGCCGAGCGCGTCATGGCCGAGCACGGCATCCCGCAGGACGTGCGCTACGCGCTGCTCGCCGTCTCGCGGTCCTTTCGCGCGTGGGGCGCCGCCGCGCACGTGACGCGGCCGCTGGCGGCCGGCTCCGAGCTCGAGCTGCGCGATCGCACGCTCCGCGTCCTGCACCGCCCCGGCCACTCGCCGTCGGACACGATCTTCCACGACGAGCAGCGCGCGATCGTGCTCGGCGCCGATCACCTGATCAAGCACATCTCCTCCAACCCGCTGATCTCGCGACCGCTCGAAGCCGGCCTGAACGACGCCGACGGCCCGCCCGAGCGCCCGCACGCGCTCGAGATCTACATCGAGTCGCTGCGCGCGACGCGGGCGATGGACGACGTCGAGATCGTGCTCGCCGGCCACGGCGACCCGGTCACCGACCACGTCGCGCTGATCGACGAGCGCTTCCGGCTGCATCGGCGCCGCGCCCAGAAGATCCGCCGGCTGATCGCCCGGGAAGCGAGCACCGCCTACGAGATCGCGCAGTCGCTGTGGGGAAACGTCGCCGTCACGCAGGCCTACCTGACGCTGTCGGAGGTGCTCGGGCACATCGACCTGCTGGTCGCCGATGGCCACGTCGTCGAGCAGCGCGACGGCGACCTCGTGCGGTTCGCCGCCGCCTGACCGGCCTCGGGCCAGCGCCTAGCGCAGGTTCTGCTGGTAGGTGAAGACGATCTTCCTGCTGCCGCGCCTGCAGGTCACCTTCGCGTTGAGCTGCTCCTGGCTCTGGCTGCCCGAGGGCCGCGACTCGCGGCAGGTGAACCGCTTGACCTTCGAGTTGCAGCGACCCTTGCGGCCGTTCTTCACGCGGCAGCGGTAGTGCGCGAGCATGACGCTGCGCCCGGTCTTGCAGCTGACGCGGTTGACCTGCAGCGATGTGAAGTAGCCGCCCGGATTCGTGTTGGGGTACTTCGGAGTCGAGCACGCCTTCGTCGCAGCCGCGCTTGGCTGCGCGCCGACGAGTCCGGCGAACGCGAGGCCGGCTGAGACGGCGAGCATCGTGACAAGGCGGGGCCTGCGGGGAAGCGCCATTTTTCTCCTTCGCGGGGGGTCGGTCGGAAAGCTGGTTGGCGGACTGAGGCAAAGCGTCTCGCCGACCGGCCATGATTGCGGACCGTGAACGCCGCCGGTCGCATCCTCAGGATCTTCTCATTCGCGCTCGTCGCGCTGCTGCTGCCCTCTGCGGCGCATGCGGCGACGGTCAGCCGCGGTCCCGCGCCGCACGCCGATCAGCCCGACGTGCCGGCCAGCCCGCTGGACATCCGGTCGGTCGCCTTCGGCCAGCGCGGCACCGATCTCGTGCTGCGCGTGACGACGGCGCGCGACTGGGACCCGGCCGCGCTGGCGCCCGGGTCCGGCGCCGCGCTGTGCCTGAAGCTCTTCTACGGCAGGCAGCGGACGCCGCGCTCGCGCATCTGCGTGTTCGACCGGGGCCAGAACAGCGCCGGCCTCGCGTACGCGCGCCTGGATCCGTTCGGCCAGGTCGTCGAGAACCGGATCATCAGCGCGGACATCGCGCGGCCCGACCGGCGTTCGCTGGAGGCGGTCTTCGAGCCGTCGGCCGCGAACCTGCGTCAGGGTCGCTTCTCCTGGCAGGCGGAGTCGTCCTGGGCGTGTGCCGGCGGCGACCCGTGCCGCGACCTCGCTCCCGACAACGGGAACGTCATCGCCCGGCTGCGGCCGCTGGCGGAGCCGCGCTGCCTCGGGGCCGCGTCGCGCAACCCGCGCTTTCGCTGCGTCAACAGTGCGCTGCGCCTCGCGGTCATGCCGCCGCCGGCCGAGGCGGTGCTGTCGCCCAACGCGCGCTGCACGATCATCTCCGTCACGGTGCCGTACACCTGCCAGTTCGGTGTCCGCGCAACGGTCGCCAGCCGGACCGTCGCGCTCGTCGGCGACAGCCACGCCGCGCACTGGCGGGCGGCGGTCGAGGTCGCGGCCCAGGCACGGCGCTGGCGCGGCTTCTCGCTCACGCGCAGCGGCTGCCCGCTGTCGACCGCGCCGCCCGACCTGCCCCGCGCGCGGCGCGAGAGCTGCGCGCGCTGGCGGGGCGCCGTGCGGCGCTGGTTCACCCGTCATCCGGAGGTGCAGACCGTGTTCGTGTCGCAGCTCGCGGGGCTCGACGTGCGCGTCCCGAAGGGCCGTGACCGCGAGGAGTACGCGATCCAGGGGTATCTGCGGGCGTGGCGCAGCCTGCCCAGGACCGTCCGTCAGATCATCGTCCTGCGCGACACGCCGGTGACCACGGTGCGGGCGAGCATCTGCGTGCAGCAGGCGGTCCTCGATCGCCGCCCGCCCGGGAGGGCCTGCGCCTTCTCGCGGCGCCGTGCGGTGCGCCCCGATCTCGCGGCCGTCGCGGCGCGCCGGCCGGGCATGCCGCGCGTGCACGTCCTCGACCTGACGCGGCACATGTGCAGCCCGCGGTTGTGCTATCCCGTCGTCGGCGGCGTGCTCGTCTACAAGGACAAGACCCACATGACGCCGCTCTTCGCGGGCACGCTCGGACCGTTTCTGCTGCGGAAGGTCGCCCGCCTGCTCTGACCGTTCTGGCTCAGCGCAGCGGCTTGCGCGCCTCGAGCTCGGCCCCGGTGTAGAGCGTCTTCAGCTTGAGCTTCGAGAAGCGCTCGTCGAGCGGATAGCCCATCCGCGCGACGAAGAAGAGCGTCTTGTTGAGCGGCAGCACCCAGCGCCGGTGGTCGGTGCGCGGCAGCACGAAGTGCACGAGGTTCGAGAGCTGCAGGAAGGCCCCGGAGTACGGCTTCTCGTCGATCCGCGTCACCTCGAAGCCCGCGCGCTCGAAGAGCCGGCGCATGCCGAATGTCGTGAAGCGGCTGACGTCCTCCGGGAAGCCGTGGACGCCGAACGTGAAGGGGATCCAGGCGAGGACCGGCGCCCCGGGCTTGAGCACGCGGAACATCTCGCGCACCACCTGGTAGGGGTCGTCGACATGCTCGAGCACGCTGATCGCCAGCGCGCCGTCGAAGCGGTCGTCGTCGATCGGCATCGCGTGCGCGTCGCCGACGATGTCGGGGCTCTGCGCGCTGTCGGCGTCGAACTTCGTCAGCGTGCAGGAGAACAACGGCCGGTGGTCGTAGTGGCCGGCGCCGACCTCGAGCACCTCAGCATCGGGCGGATGCGCTGCCGCCCAGCGCTCGAGCGTCGGCATCAACAGCCGGCGCGAGGCGCCGTGGTTCATGTCGTAGCGGACT
Source organism: Actinomycetota bacterium (assembly GCA_019348575.1). The sequence goes on from JAHWJE010000087.1 coordinate 3,678, forward strand.
TCGCGCAGGCCCATCAGCAGGGCCGCAGACTAGTGGTCCTCGGTCGCCGCCCGCGCGCCCCCTACGCACGCCGCCCGATCCCGACGATCTGGTAGCCGAGCAGCCCCGGCAGCCGGCGGCCGAGCGCCTGCCAGGCGGGCTCGGCGCGCGCGGCCAGCCGGGCGGGCCGGACGTGGTTGCGCAGCGCGGGCACGATCGCGTGAAGCTCGACGTCGCGCAGCCCCGCCTGCGTGAGCAGCGCGCGCAGCGCGTCGCGGGTGAACCAGCGCAGGTGGCTCGAGTCGAAGGTGCCGCTGTCGTCCTGTGGCCAGCGGCCGCGCAGCAGCGTCAGCCGCGCATGCCAGTGCGCGACGTTCGGGACGCTCACGAGCACCGCGCCGCCGGGCCGGCACCACGCCGCCGCCCGCGCGAGCCCGGCCGCCGGGTCGGCGAGGTGCTCGAGCACGTCGGCGAGCACGACGAGGTCGAAGAAGCCGGGCTCGAAGGGCAGCTGCGGGTCCTCGAGCGCGCCGCAGACGACGCGATCGGCGATCTGCGCGGCGGCCTGCGCCGCCGTCGGCGAGAGCTCGAGGCCGGCGAGGTGCGCCGCGCTCGGGCGCAGCGTCGCCAGCAGCCCGCCGGAGGCGCAGCCGACGTCGAGCACGCGCCCGCCGGGCGCCAGCAGGCGCTGCGCATGCGCGGCGATCGCGCCGTTGCCGAACGCCGCGTACGTCTGGGCCTTGGCCTCGTAGAGCTCCGCGAGCGCGGGATCGCCAGCCACGCTCGCGAGCGTACTGCGCTGCGCCGCCCGCGCGTCCGGCTGGCATCTACACTGCCCGCGATGCCGAGCCCGGTCCGACGCGCCGCCCAGCAGGCCCGGCGCGTGGCCCACAAGGCGCGCGACGTCAAGGCCCGCCTGGAATCGATCGAGCGCCTGCGCCGCTCGCTCAACCGCGCCGAGAGCTCGGTCGCGTTGCAGGAGCGCGCGCAGCAGCACATCGCCGACGGCACGCTGGTCATGGGCAACATGAGCTACTACGCGCCCAATGTCGTCAAGTACGCCGGTGACAGCGGCCGGGTGATCATCGGCAACTTCGCCTCGGTGGCGCCCGACGCCGACTTCTACGTCGGCGGGCTGCACCGAACCGAGTGGGTGTCGCAGTACGGGCTGCGCGCGATGCTCGACCTGCCGGGCGCGCACGAGGACGGCTTCACGCACGGTCGCGGCGACATCGTCGTCGGCAGCGACACGTGGGTGACGAACGGCTGCACGGTCATGTCGGGCGTGACGATCGGCGACGGGGCGGTCGTCGGGACGAAGGCCGTCGTGGCCAGGGACGTGCGTCCGTACGCCGTCGTCGTCGGCAACCCGGCGCGCGAGATCCGGCGGCGCTTCAGCGACGAGCAGGTCGACGCGCTGCTGCGGATCAGATGGTGGGACTGGCCGACGGAGAAGGTCAAGCAGCACGTCGAGCTCATCTGCAGCCCCGACATCGACGCGTTCATCGCGCGCTTCGACCCCGCCGCCGGCGGCGGTCGCGCTCCGTGAGCTCCGGCGTAGCGGTCGTCATCGTCAACTTCGACGGCGAGAGCCTGCTGCCCGACTGCCTCGCCGCGCTGGCCGCGCAGACGCTCGCGCCCGACGAGATCGTCGTCGCCGACAACGGCTCGCGCGACAACTCGCTGGCGTTGCTGCGCGAGCGCTACCCGGGCGTGCGGACGCTCGAGCTGGGCCGCAACCATGGCTTCGCCGGCGGCGCGAACCGCGGCGTGCGCGCGACGTCGGCGCCGTGGGTCTGCGTGCTGAACTCCGACGCCACGCCCGCGCCGGACTGGCTCGCGCAGCTCACGGCCGCGCCGCGCGACGCGCGCACCTGGGCGCTGGGCAGCGTGCTCGTCAGCGCCGCGACCGGCCTGATCGAGAGCGCGGGCGACGCGTACGCGCCGCAGGGCTACGCCCACAAGCTGCTGCGCGAGCGCCCGCTCGACGACCTGCCATCCGAGCCCTACGCCGCCTTCGCGCCACCCGGCGCAGCGCCCGTGTTCCGGCGCCGCGTGTTCGACCTGCTCGGCGGCTACGAGGAGCGCTTCTTTCTCTACTACGAGGACGTCGACCTCGCCTTCCGCGCCGCGCTCGCCGGCTACCGTGCGCTGATCGTCCCCTCCGCGCGCGTCACGCACCGCCTCGGCGCGACGACGAAGTCGATGGCGCGGCTGCGCTTCTACGTCGCGCGCAACAGCATGTGGTGCGCCGTGCGCTGCCTGCCGGACGCCGCCCCCCGCACGCTCGCGCGCCGCTGGCTCGCCGAGCTGCGCGCCAAGCCGGTACCGCCGCTCGCCGCGGCGCCGCGCCGCGACGCGATCGACCTCGCGATCGTCGTCGCGCCGATCGTGCTCGGTGCCGTCATCTTCGCCACGACGAGCGACCCGATGGCCGGCATCGTGTTCCCGCTGGCCGTGGCCGGCGCCGGCATGATCGCGAGCATCATTGGCGCCTTCTTCGTCCGTACCGGCACCGATACCGAGCACCTCGGTGCAGCGCTCCACCGTGGAACGAACGTCGCGGCCGCGCTCGCGGCGCTTGCCACGGCCGGGTTGGCCGTGCTCATTCTCGGCCCCGTCGCCGAGGTGGAGCAGCCGCTCTTCTTCGCCGCCGCGATCGTCGGCGGCCTCTTCCCCCCCGAAGCCGGCGACGGCCGCATCCCCCTGGCCGCCTTCGCCGGCGGCCCCGAGCGTTCGATCGCGGCGCGAGCCCTGGCGGCGATCCTCCGCGCCGACGGCCGCCGCGCCGGCCGGGCGGCCCGCGGCCTCGTCGAGCTGGACGGCCGGCGCCTCGACGGCCCGGCGCTCCCAGGGCGACGGGGTCCGGGGCCCGAGGGTCGAGACGATGCGGCGCACGATCCGCAGCGCGTGCGCGTCGTCGTCCGCCAGGTGGTCGGTCACTCCGGACGTGCGCGAGTGCAGGAGGCCTCCCCCGAGGTCCTCCGCGGTCACGACCTCGCCGGTGGCTGCCTTCACGAGCGGTGGGCCGCCGAGGAAGATCGTCCCCTGCTCCTTCACGATGACGGCTTCGTCGGCCATGGCGGGGACGTACGCGCCACCCGCCGTGCAGCTGCCGAGGACC
>JAHWJE010000088.1 GCA_019348575.1 Actinomycetota bacterium
GAGCTCGCGCGCGACCGCCTCGACGACCGCGCCGCGGCCGGAGCCCAGCCCGGCGACGACCTGCGCCGCCGTCTCCGGGATCGGCACGAGCGGGCGGCGAAGCTCCTTGGGCAGCGTCCGGATCAGCGCGGTCACGAGCTCCTCGCGCAGCCCCGGGACGAGCCACTCGAAGCCGTCCGAGCGCAGCTGCGCGAGCGTCTTCAGCGGCACGTTCACCGTCACGCCGTCGAGCTCCGAGCCGGGCTCGAAGCGGTAGGTCAGCGCCAGCGCGATGTCGCCCTGGCGCCACTCGTCGGGCAGCGCGTCGCGGTCGACGCCGGCGTCGCCGACGAGCAGCTCGCGCGTGAAGGTGAGCAGCTGCGGGTCGCGCCGGCGCGCGTCCTTCCACCAGCGGTCGAAGTGCGCGCCCGACACGACCTCCTGCGGGATCCGCGCGTCGTAGAAGTCGTACAGCTGCGCCTCGGTCGCGACGATGTCGCGCCGCCGCGCGCGGTGCTCGAGCTCCTCGACCTCCTCCAGCAGCGCGCGGTTGTCCGCCAGGAAGCGGTGGCGCGCGCTCCAGTCGCCCTCGATCAGCCCGCGCTGGATGAACAGCGAGCGCGACAGGCCGGGGTCGATCGCGCCATACGGGACGGTCCGCCCGGTCACGACCGGCAGGCCGTAGAGCGTCGCGCGCTCCGTCGCGACGACCGACCCGCGCTTGCGCTCCCAGCGCGGCTCGGAGTACGTGCGCTTGAGCAGGTGCCCGGCGAGCGGCTCGATCCAGCGCGGCTGGATCTGCGCGGCGGTGTGGCCGAGCAGGCGCGTCGTCTCGACGAGCTCGGCGACCATCACCCATGCCGGCGGCTTGCGCGCGAGCGCCGAGCCCGGCGACAGGGCGAAGCGCGCGCCGCGCGCGCCGGCGTACTCGCGCCGGCCGGCGTCGCGCACGCCGACGTGCGAGAGCAGGCCGGCGAGCAGCGCGCGGTGGATCTCGGCGGGCGCGGCGGGCTGCTGGTTGATCGTCACGCCGACCGCGCGCGCCGAGCGCCGCAGCGAGCCGGCCAGGTCCTGCCACTCGCGCACGCGCAGGTAGTGCAGGTACTCGGCATGGCACATCTTCCGAAAGCCGTTTCGCGAGCGCTCCTTCTGCTGCGCGCGCAGGTGGCGCCAGAGGTTGAGCAACGCCACGAAGTCCGAGCCCTCGTCCTCGAAGCGGGCGTGCTGCTGGTCGGCCTCGGCGCGCTTGTCGGCGGGCCGCACGCGCGGGTCCTGGATCGACAGCGCGGCGGCGATCACGATCACCTCGTCGGCGCAGCCGAGCCTGTCGGCCTCGAGCACCATCCGCCCCATGCGCGGGTCGACGGGGAGCTGCGCGAGGCGGCGCCCGAGCTTCGTGAGGCGCCTGCGCGGGTCCTTCGCCTCGAGGTCGAGCGCGCCCAGCTCGTGCAGCAGCAGCTTGCCGTCGCGCACCTGCCGGCGGTCGGGGGCGTCGAGAAAGCCGAAGTCCTCGACCTCCCCGAGCCGCAGCGCCTCCATCTGCAGGATCACCGCGGCGAGCGACGTTCGCAGGATCTCCGGATCGGTGAACGCCGGCCGCGCGGCGAAGTCCTCCTCGGAGTACAGGCGGATGCAGATGCCGTCCGACGTGCGCCCGCAGCGGCCCATGCGCTGGTTCGCCGACGCCTGCGAGATCGGCTCGATCGGCAGGCGCTGGACCTTCAGCCGCGCGCTGTAGCGGCTGATCCGGGCGGTGCCGGGATCGACGACGGCGCCGATTCCCGGAACGGTCAGCGAGGTCTCGGCGACGTTCGTCGCGAGCACGACGCGGCGCTCGCTGTGTCGCTGGAAGACGCGCTGCTGCTCGGCCGGCGACAGGCGCGCGTAGAGGGGCAGGATGCCGACGTCCTCGGGCAGCCGCCCCGCGAGCGCCTCGGCGGTGTCGCGGATCTCGCGCTCGCCGCTGAGGAAGACGAGCACGTCGCCGGGCGCGTCGTGCAGCAGCTGCTCGACGGCGTCGCCGATCGCGTCGATCGGATCGGTCTCGTCGGCGACCGGCTCATAGCGCACCTCGACGGGGAACGTGCGGCCGGACACCTCGACGACGGGCGCGTCGCCGAAGTGGGCGCTGAAGCGGCCCGGGTCGATCGTCGCGCTCGTGATCACGAGCTTCAGGTCGGGCCGCCGGGGCAGCAGCCAGCGCAGGTAGCCGAGCAGGAAGTCGACGTTGAGGCTGCGCTCGTGCGCCTCGTCGACGATGATCGTGTCGTAGCGGCGCAGCAGGCGGTCGTGCCCGATCTCGGCCAGCAGCAGGCCGTCGGTGAGCAGCCGGACGAGCGTCTCGGGGCCGGAGCGGTCCTCGAAGCGGACCGCGTAGCCGACCGCGCTGCCGAGCTCGACCTCGAGCTCCTCGGCGATCCGCGTCGCGACCGTGCGCGCGGCGATCCGCCGCGGCTGCGTGTGCGCGATCGACGTGCGCCCGAGCTCGAGGCAGATCTTCGGCAGCTGCGTCGTCTTTCCCGAGCCCGTCTCGCCCGCGACGATGACGACCTGGTTCTCCCTGATCGCGTCCAGCAGGTCGTCGCGGCGCGCGCTGACGGGCAGCTCGGGCGGGTAGCTGATCTGCGGTGCTGCAACAACCATCAGGCAGCCGAGCATAGGGCTGCGATCATCGCCCCGTGGAGCGCGTGCGGATCGACAAATGGCTGTGGGCGGCGCGGTTCTACAAGAGCCGCTCGCTCGCCGCCGACGCCGTCAGCGGCGGCCTCGCGCAGCTCAACGGCGCGCGCGTGAAGCCCAGCAAGGAGGTCGCCGCGGGCGACGAGCTCGAGGTCACGATCGGCCAGACGCGCCGCGTCGTGATCGTGCGCGGGCTGAGCGGGCGCCGCGGCCCGGCCAAGGAGGCGGTGAAGCTCTACGAGGAGACGCCCGAGAGCATCGCCGCGCGCGAGCTCGCGGCAGAGCAGCGCCGGCTGCAGTCGCCGGCGCCGGGCGCGGATCTCGGCATGCGCCCGACCAAGCGCGACCGGCGGCGATTGGACAGCGCGCGCGGGAGGCGGCGCTGAGCGAAAGATGCTCCGCGAGCGCGCGGCGGCGATCAGAGGAGCTGCAGGAGCACGGTGTAGGCCAGCGCGCCCGCGAGGAACGGCGAGAACCGCGCGAGCCGTTCACCCGGCAGCTCCTCCTTGAAGACGTTGAGCACCACCCCGCCGGCGACGAACGCGATCACGAGCGCGATCGCGCGTTCGGAGATCTCTGTGGCTACGCCGACGAGCCACCCCACGAGAACCGCGCCCGCGATGATCCACCGGCCGATGCGGTCGTAGGCGTCGCGATGGTGCTCGCGCAGGCCGAAGTCGTTGACGACGAAGTGCACGCCGAGCGCCACCGTGAACAGGACCAGTTCGGTGGGCTCGCCGAGCTCCTCGCGCAGCAGCAGGTAGCCGATCACCGCGTTGTAGACCGCGAACGACGCGATGCTCAGCCAGAACGCGTCGCTGGTCGTCCGGTCCTCTCCCGTGCGCTCCCTGCGATTGCGACGTGAAGTCAGCGAGTGCTTCTCGACGCCGTAGAAGAGGCTCAAGCCGATCAACGCGACGAGGTAGACGTGATGCTCGAGGAAACCGAGCATCGGCTCGGCCGCCGCCGCCTCCCCGGCGCCGCGCTCGCCCACGATGCTGGCCTGGCCCTCGGCGAGCTCGGGCAGCAGATGCACGAAGACGTACGCGACGGAGACGCCGGCCCCTGCCGACAGCCAGCGGCTGCGCGGGATGCGGCTCAGGAACCTCGCGCGCGCGGCGGCGAGGTGCACGAAGGCGAGGACGAGCGCCGCGATCAGCGCCGAAGTCTGGTGGTCGCCGTCCATCTCGCGGCGTCTGCTACCCGCGCAGCGCGCAGACCACGTAGGACGCCGGCGGCGGCGGCCCGGCTCAGCCGCGCGGGGACGTGACGAGCGTCGCGTTCAGCGCGTCGAGGACGGGCTCCAGCGGCGTGAAGCACATGCTCTGCAACAGCCCGAAGACGAGCGTCGTGATCCCGACCGCGCGGACCGTGCCGTCCGCGCCGGGCGCGGTGTAGACCGGCCCGCCACTGTCGCCCTCGCGCGCCGTGATCGTCGTGCACGGCAGCCGCGTCCCGGGATATGAGCGAACGATCCTGCCGCACCGGTCGGCGCCGCTCGTGCGGCCCGCGAAGCAGACCCGGCGCCCGAGCAGCGGCCGCGCGCTGCCGATGACGAACCACGGCGGGTTCAGCACGCCCCGATCGATGACGGGCGCCGCCGGCCGGCCGGGCCCGGACGGCACGGGCAGGACGAGCGCGTCGAGCCGGCGCTTGCGGCGCTCGAGGTTGCGTTGCACGCGCCCGAGGATGATCCCGGTCTGCGGCGGCCGGCGCAGCGCGGCGTTGCGGCGTCGCGTCGTGCGCTTCCTCGTCAGGCCGGCGCAGTGGCCCGCGCTGAGGCCGCCCGGATGCGTGCGCAGCCGGATGAGAAACGCCGACGTGTACACCGAGGCGCCCCTCGGTGGCCGCGCACCGGGGACCAGTCGCTCGCGTGCGAAGAGCAGCTCGCGCCCCGCCATCCAGCCGTCGAGGTCGGGGGCGTCGCCGGGACGGCGGATCAACAGCGCCCCGAGCCCGCGCGTGGCGACGAGGTCGTAGGAGCGCTGAAATCCTGTTGCGATCGCTCGCAGCGGCCGCCAGCCGACCGCGAGCAGCGCTGCCTCGGCGTTGCCGGCGGGAACCCCTGCGAGCGCCGTCGCGACCGCCCGCGCCTCCTCGCAGGTTGCGCCGCTGACATCCACGATGATCGCGTCGCCCGCCTTCGGGCAGTTCGCGTACCCGCCGGCCGCGCTCGCGCTCGCAGCGACGACGAGCAGCGTCGCGATCGCAAGGAGGATCGTCCTGAAAGCGCGATTCACGGCAGGCGATGGTGACAGACGCGCGATGCCTGGGCGCCGTCTGCCGGCCGGCCGAGATGCAGCGCCGAGCGCGAAACGACCCGATCGGCGCTGATCGACTCACCGCACGAGCGTGCAGGTCAGACGGACGACACCGGCGCCGGCGACCGAGACGCGGATCCGGACGCGGATGCGGCCGCGACGAGCGAGCACGCGCCGCCCCGTGCGTGTGAGTCTTGCGCGCACGGTCCTCCGCACGGCGGGTGAGACCCTGCGCGATCCGCGCGCGAGGAGGGCGCCTTCGCTCGTGACGGTCACGCGGCACGTGCCCGCCTGCGGGCTGGTGCAGCTCACCCGCAGGCCGCGCTTGCGCACGGTCGCCAACCGCAGGCGCCTGGGGACCTTCGCCACGAGCGATGCGGGCGGTGCCGACTGCTGGAGCGCCGGTCCGAGGCCGGCGACCGCCGCGTGCATGTTCAAAAGGCCGCGCCCGAGCTGTGCCGGGTTGCCGAGCGGGGTGGCGGTCTGCTCGAGGCGGTCGATCACCGCGCGCCCGCGCAGGCCGAGTGACACGAGCAGCGCGGCGGCAGCCGCGACGTGCGGCGTGGCCTGCGATGTCCCCGCCATCGAGCTGTAGCCACCGCCGAGCTGCGCCGAGACGATCGCTTCGCCGGGGCGCCGCTCGCCTCCGGGCGCGACCATGTCGACTCGGACGGCGTAGTTCGAGTAGCTCGCGCGGGTCTGGGAGCGGCTGAGCGCGCCGACGCAGATGATCTTCGTCGCCAGCAGCGGCTGCGCGCACAGCGGCACGCTGTCGTTGCCGGCGGCGGCCACGACGACGACGCCTGCGCGCGCGGCGCGGTCGATCGCCTGCACGAGCGAGCTCGACGGCAGCACCTGCGTGACGACGTTCGGCCCACCCGACAGCGACAGGTTGATGACCTGCGCGCCGCGCGCCGTCGCGGCATCGATCCCGGCGGCCGCCTGGTCGGTGTCGCCGGCGCTGTTGGCGTCGAGCACACGGATCGCGAGGAGCTTCGCGCCGGGCGCCGCGCCCTTGATGCCGATCCCGTTGTCGGCGTGCGCGCCGATGATGCCGGCGACGTTCGTACCGTGGCCGTGCTCGTCGTTGGGTACCTGGTCGCCGTCGACGAGGTCCGGCCCGTGGATGACGCTCCCGGCGAGGTCGGGGTGCGAGCTCTGCACGCCGCTGTCGATGACCGCCACCACGGCGCCCGTACCGGTGCTGATGGAATGTGCGGCGTCGGCGTTGATCGCGTCGAGACTCCACTGCTGGCTGCGCAGCGGGTCCTGCGCGGCGGGCGCAGCGGGCGCGACGGCGAGCGAGCTCAACGCCAGCGCGAACGCGCGCTTGCGGTTGGTCATGACCGCCCGCTGCCCCGGCGCAGCTTCCTGCTCTTGGTTCGCGTCGCCGCGTTGACGGCGCAGCGTGACTGCGCGATCACGACGTCCGCGCTGACGACCGCCGCGTTGAGGATGACGTGCACGGCGTTGACGACGATCTGCGAATTCCCGGTTCTGCGCTGCTCGTTGACGATCACGGTGCCGACGGGCAGCGCGACGGACGTGTTGGGTCCGGCGTTGACCGTCGAGATCGGGATCCCCGCGACGACGAGATCGACGACCGCCGCCGACCCGTCGGCGCTGCTGCGCGTCGCCGAGCAGCGGCTGCGCGCGGCCGACGCGGTGACCATTCCCGCGACGTTGACGTCGACGGTCGTGGCGGAGCTCCTCGCCGAGCCGATGCCGGAGTTGCCTTCGGTGCTGACCCTGACGAGGTGAACCGGCGCGAGCCCGGCGAGGTTTGCCGACAGCACCGACTCCGTGAACGGCCCGCCGCCCTCCGCGGGCAGGCTGATCGACGGCATCGCTCCGA
>JAHWJE010000089.1 GCA_019348575.1 Actinomycetota bacterium
ACCCCGCCCCTGCTCATCGCATCCCGTCGAGGATGTTCAACTCCGGATCCACGTGTTGAGGATGACGATCTCCTCGGCCTCGGCCATGAGGTCGACGAGCAGGTGGTAATCGAGGTGCTTGTGGACCCGGACGATCCCGGCGAGCGCGCCGCTGCCGGTTCGAACCGCGGCCGGCGGGCGGCAGGAGCCGTGCCACGCTGACGTGCGATGCCCGACCGGCGACAGCTCCTGCGCGTACTGCGCCACCGCGACTTCCGCCTGCTCTGGGTCGCCAACTCGGCGAGCGTCGTCGGCGATCGCATCGTCACCGTCGCGCTCGCGCTCTTCGTGATCGAGCTGACGGGCAGCGCGACCGACCTCGGGATCGTCCTGGCGGCCTACACCGTGCCGCTGGTCTTCTTCCTGCTCGTCGGCGGCGTGCTCGCCGACCGGCTGCCGCGCCACCTCGTCGTCGTCGTGACAGACCTCGTGCGCTTCGCCCTGCACGCGCTGCTCGCGCTGCTGATCCTCACCGCCGAGGTCCGCATCTGGCAGCTCGTCGCGATCGGCGTCGTGTTCGGAGCGGCGGAGGCGTTCTACCGCCCGGCGGCGACCGGCCTGCTCCCGCAGACCGTGCCCGAGGACGAGATCCAGGAGGCCAACGCGGCGACGACGATGTTCGCCAACCTCGCCGAGTTCGCCGGCCCGGCGCTGGCGACGGCGCTCGTGCTCGGCGTCGGCCCGGCGGCGGCGTTCGCGCTCGACGCGGCGACGTTCCTCGTCAGCGCGCTGCTGCTCGTCCGCGTGCGCCCGCGCGAGCGCGGCGCCCCCGTCGGCGCCCCGACCTCCTCGCCGCCGGCGTCGGTGCTCGGCGACGTCCGCGCCGGCTTTGCCGAGGTGCGCTCGCGCGCGTGGGTCTGGGCGACGCTGGCGGCGTTCTGCATCGCGCTCTTCTGCGCGCTGGCGCCCCTCTTCGTCGTCGGCCCGCTCGTCGCCGTCGAGCAGTACGGCGACATCGCGATCTTCGGCTTCGTCTTGGCGTCGTTCGGGGCAGGGACGATCGCGGGCTCGCTCACCGCCCTGCGCTGGCGCCCGCGCTACCCGATGCGCCGGGCGATGACGCTCGTCCTGCTGTGGCCGGCGGCGATCGCGATGTACGCGGCCGGCGCGCCGCTGCCCCTCGTCGTGCCGGCGATGGCCGTGGCCGGCGCCGGCGTCGCGCTGTTCGACGTCTGGTGGCTGACGGCGCTCGCCGAGCGGATCCCGCCCGACAGGCTCTCGCGCGTGACGTCCTACGACTGGGCGGTCTCGCTCGGGCTCGTGCCGCTGGGCTACGTGCTGGCGGGCCCGGCGGCCGCTGCGCTCGGCGCGACGCAGGTGCTGCTCGGCGGTGCGATCCTCGCCTTCGTGGTGCTGGCGCTGGGGTCGCTGCCGCGCGAGACGCGGATGCTCGAGCGGCGCGACCACGAGGCGACGGCGTTCGCGATCGCGGAACGGCACCCGCGCATGCCGCCGGCGTGAGGGGCGCAGCGCCGGTCTGCGGCTACGCGGGCGCGGCGTGCTTCTTGCCGCGTCGCTCGGTGCGGCGCTGCTCGCGCAGGCGCTGCAGCACGCCCTTGCGCCCGAGCGTCTCCAGCCCCGAGTAGAGGACCTTGATCTCGCCGAAGATCTCCTCGGCGACGGCCATCTGCTGGTCGCGGGTCGGATCCTCGACGCGCTCCCAGCGAATCGGGTCGCCGTACTGGACGGTGACCTTCGGAAACTGCCCGCGGCGCCAGTTGCGCACCTTCGCCGAGCCGTGGATCGCGACCGGCACGACCGCAGCGCCGGTCTGCAGCGCGAGCTTGCCGATGCCCGGCTTGGGCCGGTCGGAGAGCTTGCCGTCGCGCGAGCGCGTGCCCTCGCAGTACATCGCGACGGTACCGCCGCGCTCGAGGATCGTGCGGGCGGTGATGAACGCCTCCTCGTCGCGATGGCCGCGGCGCAGCGGAAAGACGCCGCCGTGCGAGTAGACGTACTGCAGCGGTGGCTGGAAGAGCTGCGACTTGGCCATGAATCGGACCTTGCGGCGGATGAACGCGCCGAGGAAGAAGTGGTCCATGAACGAGCCGTGGTTGGGAGCGAGGATCACAGGGCCGCTCTGCGGCACCTTCTCGCTGGAGATCGTGCGCATGCGAAAGAACGCCAGCGCCCACAGGCCGGTGAGGACCCGCACGACCTCGTAGGCGAAGTCCGGCTCCTTCGTGCGCGAGCGCTCGTGGAAGGCGGCGAAGTGCTCGGCGGGACGCTCGTCACGCCCGCCGCTGCCCATTGCCGCCAGCTGCTCGCTGCGCTTCAACCCGCCCATAGCGGAACCTTACCCGCGCGCCCAGCCTCCGGCACGCTGGACGGCGCGCTGCCACTGCTGCATCAGCCCCGCGCGTTCGTCCTCGCCCATCTGCGGCTCGTAGCGCGCGCCGCTCGCGTCGCGGCGCGCGACGTCGTCCTGCGTCCAGGCGCCGACGCCGACGCCCGCCAGCAGCGCCGCGCCGAGCGCCGTCGTCTCGGCGAGCTCGGCGACCGCGACGGGCACACCGAGCACGTCGGCCTGAAACTGCATGAGCCAGCGGTTGGCGGTCGCGCCGCCGTCGGCGCGCAGCTCGGCGAGCGGCTGCCCGGAGGCCGCCTCCATCGCCCGCACCGCGTCGACGGTCTGGTAGGCGATCGCCTCGAGCGCCGCGCGCGCGACGTGCGCGCGCGTGCTGCCGCGCGTGAGCCCGACGATCGTCCCGCGCGCATACGGATCCCAGTGCGGCGAGCCCAGCCCCGTCAGCGCGGGCACGAACAGCACGCCGTCGTTGGAGTCCAGCGACGCGGCGAGCTGCTCGGTCTCGGCCGCGGCCTCGATGATCCCGAGCCCGTCGCGCAGCCACTGCACGGCTGCGCCGGTGACGAAGATCGCGGCCTCCAATGCGTAGATCGTGCGCCGGCCGATCCCCCAGGCGACGGTGGCAAGCAGCCCGGGTGGCGCGGTCGGCGCGCTCTCGCCCGAGTTCAGCAGCACGAAGGAGCCGGTCCCGTACGTGTTCTTGCCGAGGCCCGGCTCGAGGCAGCCCTGGCCGTAGAGCGCCGCCTGCTGATCGCCGGCGATGCCGCTCACCGGCACGCCGTCGTGGCCGGTGCCCAGCGCGCCGTCGCGCAGCGTGCCGAACTCGCCGATGCTCGGCAGCACCTCGGGCAGTGCCGCGCGCGGGACGTCGCCGATCAGCGCCAGCAGCTCGTCGTCCCAGTCGCCGCGTTCGATGTCGTAGAGCATCGTGCGCGAGGCGTTCGTGACGTCGGTGCGGTGCTCGCCGGTGAGCTTGTAGACGAGCCACGCGTCGATCGTCCCGAACACCGCGCGGCCGCTTTCGGCCTGCTCGCGCAGCCCGTCGACGTTCTCGAGCATCCACTCGATCTTCGTCGCGCTGAAGTACGGGTCGAGCACGAGGCCGCTGCGCGTGCGCACGAGCGGCTCGTGGCCGGCGGCGCGCAGCTCGTCGCAGCGCGCGGCGGTGCGACGGTCCTGCCAGACGAGCGCGTGGTGCAGCGGCTCGCCGGTCTTCGGGTCCCAGACGCAGACGGTCTCGCGCTGGTTGGTGATCCCGATCGCTCGCAGGTCGCCGCCGCCGACGCCGGCGTCCTCGAGCGCGTCGAGCGCCACCGCGCGCGTCGTGTCCCAGATCTCGGCGGCGTCGTGCTCGACCCAGCCGGGCCGCGGGAAGTGCTGGCCGAACTCGCGATAGGCGCGTCCGGCGAGCTGCGCGGCATCGTCGAAGACGAGGCAGGTCGTCCCGGTCGTGCCCTGGTCGATCGCGAGGATCACGAACCGGACGCTACCCGCGCGGCGCATGCGCAACGCGCGAGGCGGGGCCGGCCGGGACCGGGAGGATGGACGGTCCCGCGGGGCCGCCGGCCTACCGGCGGCTCGCGTAGACAGCCAGGAAGTCGGCGAGCTGGCGGCCGCGGTGCAGGAAGCCGCGCAGCGTGCGGCCCGTCGCGCGGTGCGCGAGGTCGAGCGGGATCTCCTCGATCCGAAAGCCCGCGCGCGCGGCGTCGACGGTCATCCCGATCTCCATCCCGAAGCGCGGCGCGAACGGCACGACCGTCGCGAACGCGGGGCCGCTGAGCGCGCGCTGCCCGGAGATCGGCGCCTGCAGGTCAAGCCCGGTGAGCTTGCGGATCGCCTTGTGCGCGAAGCCGATCGCGAAGCCGAAGCCGCCGCCGACGCGGCTTGCGAAGACGGCGACGGCAAGATCGCAGCGCCCGTCGCGAACCGCCTGCGCGAGCGCCGGCAGCTGCCCGGCGCTCTGCGCGAGATCGCCGTCGACGAGCACGAAGACCGGCGGGTCGGGCTCGAGCGCGCGGCTGAGGACGCGGCGCGCGGCGAGCGTCGCCGCCCCGCCCTTGCCGATCGACCGTTCGCTGCGCACGACCTCCGCGCCTCCCTGCGCGGCGACCGCGGCGGTGGCGTCGGTCGATCCGTCGTCGGCGACGAGCACCCGCGCGCCGGGAAAGGCCGCCGCCAGGGCGGCGAGCGTCTCGCCGAGCCGGTCGGCCTCGTCGTGCGCGGTGACGATCACGATCGTGTCGGCGTCCATCCCGGCGGCTACTCTGGCAGACGCTGCCGTGCCCGGATGCGCGAACGAGGAGGAGTCGTGGTTGAAGTCCAGGCCCACATCACGGGCATCGTGTGGAAGATCGAGTGCAAGGTCGGCGACCAGATCGAGGAGGGCGACACGGTCGTCACGCTCGAGTCGATGAAGATGGAGATGCCCGTCGAGGCCGAGGATCCGGGGGTCGTCAAGGAGATCCTGTGCGAGGAGGGCCAGCCGGTCGACGAGGGCGATCCCCTCGTGATCCTCGAGTAGGCGCCATCGACGCGCCGTAACGGGCCATAGGTTCAGCGCTAACTGCGCGGCCGGACGCTAGGTTTGCGCCGTATGCCGGGGGAACTGATCATCGATCGACCCGCCGACGGCGTCCTGCGGCTCACGATCTCCAACCCCGCCAAGCGCAACGCGCTGAACCACGAGATCCTCGCGGCGATCGCCGACGAGGTGTCCTCGCTGCAGGACACGCGCTGCGTGATCCTGACCGGCGCGAACGGGATCTTCTCGTCGGGCTACGACATCAGCGAGATCGCGCCGGAGGACTTCGCCGAGGAGGCCCAGAAGCTCGTCGCGCATCCGTTCTGCGAGGCGCTCGCGGCGCTTGACGCGATCGACGTGCCGACGCTCGCGGTGCTCACGGGGCCGGCGATCGGCGGCGGCCTGGAGCTCGCGCTGACGTGCGACCTGCGCCTGGCGAGCGACCGCATCGAGCTTGGCATGCCGCCCGCGAAGCTCGGCCTGATCTACTCGCACACCGGGCTGCGCCGCTTTCTCGACGCGATCGGCGAGCCGCGCACGCGCGAGCTGTTCCTGCTCGGCCGCTACATCGACGCGCGGACGGCGCAGTCCTGGGGGCTCGTCAACTGGGTCGTCGAGCGCGACGAGCTCGAGACGACCGCGCTCGAGCTCGCGACGCAGCTGGCGCACAACTCGCCGCTGTCGATGGCGGGCAACAAGCGCGTGCTGCGCGAGCTGCTGCATGCCCAGGGCGCGCTCGATCCCGACGTCGAGCGCGAGATGCTCTCCCTGCGCGCCTCGAGCTTTCAGTCGCAGGACCTGCTGGAGGGCGTGGCGGCGTTCACGCAGAAGCGCGCGCCGAGCTGGAAGGGGCGATAGCGGGTCGCGCAGCGAGGCGACGCGCGTAGCCTTCGGCGCGCCCCGTGAAGCTCGTCACCTGGAACGTCAACTCGCTGAAGGTCCGCCTGCCACGCGTGCTCGAGTTCTGCGAGGAGCACACGCCCGACGTCGTCTGCATGCAGGAGACCAAATGCGAGGACGAGGCCTTCCCGGTGGACGAGCTGGCCGCGGCGGGATACCACGCGGTGCACCACTCGGCCGGGCGCTGGGCGGGGGTGGCGATCGTCGCGCGCGACGGGCTCTCGCTCGAGGACCTGGCGACCGGCCTGCCCGGCGAGCTGCGCGACGACGAGGCGCGCTGGATCGAGGCGACCGTCGGCGGGCTGCGCGTCGTCAGCACGTACGTGCCCAACGGCCGCGCGGTCGGCTCGCCGACGTTCGAGGAGAAGCTCGCGTTCCTCGACGCCGCCGCGGCGCGCGTGGCGGCCCTGCGGGCGCAGGGCACGCCGCTGGCCGTCGTCGGCGACTTCAACGTCGCTCCGGCCGACCTCGACGTCTATGACCCCGCGGCGTTCGTCGGCTCGACGCACGTGACCGGCGAGGAGCGCGGCCGCGTCGAGGCGATCCTCGCGGCGGGCGAGCTCGTCGACGCCTTCCGCCACCTGCATCCCGAAGAGGTCGGCTACACGTGGTGGGACTACCGCCAGGGGCACTTCCACCGCAAGATGGGCCTGCGGATCGACCTCGTGCTCGTCTCGCGCACGCTCGCCGGCGCGCTCGAGCACGTCGGGATCGAGCGCAACTACCGCAAGGGGTCCAAGCCGTCGGACCACGCGCCGCTGGTCGCTCAGCTGAGCGCCGACACCCGCACGTAGTCGACTAGCCTCGACAAGAGATGACGCCGATCAGCGCCCGCAGCGAGCGGATCACCATCGCGCAGGGCGAGCTCGCGGCGCACGTCGCGCTCCCGGCGTCGGGCAGCGGCCCGGGAATGCTGCTGCTACACGAGATCTTCGGGGTCAACGTCTACGTCC
>JAHWJE010000008.1 GCA_019348575.1 Actinomycetota bacterium
GAGAGGTGGTGAGCAATGGGGGCGCGGAGACATCCTGTGAGGCATCCGCGCTGGTGCGGTTTTTGACGCCGCGCGGGGGTCGCCGCTAGGCTGCAGGAATGAACCGACAGGATCTCGCACAGCGCATCTCACAGGTGGCGCTTCTCCGTGGCCAGTTCACGCTCCGCAGCGGGCGCACGAGCAGCTATTACCTCGACAAATACCTTTTCGAAACACAGCCTGACATCCTGCGCGAGCTGGGCAAGCTGTTCGCGGAACGCGTCAGCGCTGACATAGACCGGATCGCCGGCGCCGAACTGGGCGCCGTCGCCCTCGCCGCCGTTGCCGCACTCGCGTGCTCCGGGCCGGCGGCCGCGGCGCCCTCCTCGACCTTGGCCCGCAGCCCGCCGACCACGTCGCGCCACGCCTCGTCCTTGGCCTGCCGCTCCAGCGAGCCCAGCGCCTGCACGATCGGCGTGCCGGAGGACACCAGCACCGAGAGCTGCCGCGTGAACATCGCCAGGTACTTCAGCCGCTTGCCGCGGCCGAGGCGCTTGCGCTTCTTCCCGCCCGCGCCCGTGGCGCCGTCGGCCTGGCGCAGCTCGGTGACGAACAGCCCGCGCTGGCGCAGCAGGTCGGCCGCCTCGGCCTCGCCGGGGGCGTCGATCTCGTCGGACGAAGCCTTGCCGGCCATGTCCACCGCCTGGTACGCGAACTTCATCGCGCGGCCCTCCGGCTACGCGGTGCGAGGCTTCGTCGGCGTGGGCGGGTCACGCGACCTCCCTGGCCGGCTTCGTCGGCTTCGTGGGCTTCGCCGGCTCTGCGGCCGCCGGCGGCGCGGGGGGCAGGGCGTGCGGCAGCCGATCAGCAGCCTGCTCATGCGGCATCGTGGAGTCCGTGCAGCTCCGCCAGCACCTGCTCGGGACCGATCCTCAGCAGGCCGGGATCCGCCTCCTCGGCGTGGGGATCGCCGCAACTGCCGCTCCACAGCACGCGATGGCGCGGGCGGCAGGCCGGCGGGCCCCACTCGATCGGCGATATCGGGCCGAAGAGGATCACCGACGGGGTGCCGAGCGCGGTGGCGAGGTGCGCGACGCCGGTGTCGCCGCAGACGACGCGCCCCGCCGCCGCCACGTGCGCGGCGAGGCCGAGCAGGTCCGTCTCGCCGGCGCGCGCCGCCGACGGCGCAAGCCCGGCGTCGCAGGCGATCCGCCGTGCGAGCGGCGCCTCCGCGGCGCTACCGGTCACGACGACGCTGCGCCCCGCCTCGCGCTCGGCGCGCGCGACCGCCGCCCAGCGCGCCGCGGGCCAGCGGCGAGCAGCGCTCGAGGCGCCGGGATGCAGCAGCGTGGCGCCGCGTGCGCCGTCGTCGACCTCGATGCCCGGAGCCCGCAGGTCGATCCGTCGCGGGTCGGCCGCGATCCCGTGCTCAGCGAGCATCCGGCACCAGCGCTCGACCTCGTGCTCGCCGGCGCGCCAGCGCGGGCCCTCGTGCGAACCGGAGCCGAACGCGACGAGCCGGCCGGGCTGCAGCGCGCGCAGCAGCGCGGTGCTCTGCGGCCCGCGGCCGTGCAGGTTGACCGCCACGTCGGTCCGCCGCAGCGCCGCCGGGAGCGGCGCCAGCCCCGAGTGATCGCTGATCGCGAACGGAAGCTCGGCGAGATCGACGAGCGGTGCCAGCGGCGACGGCGCTGCGAGCAGCTTCTCGTGCTCGGGGAACGCATCGGCGATCGCGCGCAGGGCGGGAAGGCCGGTCAGCAGGTCGCCGAGGCCGAGCGCTCGCAGGACGACGAGCCGGGCGGTCATGGCCAGGACGGCTCCGTCGAGGGCGTGACGACCATCTCGCGCAGCTCGACGCCCGCGGGCCGGGTCAGCGCGAAGACGACCGCCTCGGCGACCTCCGAGGGCGGGTTCAGCCGCGCGTCGGGGCCCGGCTTGTACTGCTCGGGCCGGTCGTCGAAGAAGGCGGTCTGCATCCCGCCCGGAACGAGCATCGTGACGCCGACGCGGCCCTGCGTCTCGACCGCGAGCGCACGGCTGAAGCCGACCACGCCGAACTTGCTGGCGCAGTACGCGGTCGCGTCGCTGAGCGCCCGCAGCCCGAGCGTCGAGGCGACGGTGACGATCCTCCCGCGGTTGGCCTCGAGCGCCGGCAGCGCGGCGCGCGCCACCGCCACGGTCCCGAGCAGGTTGACGGCGACGACGCGGTCCCACATGGCGCCGGGGACGTCCTCGAGCCTGCCGCAGGCGTCCGTGCCCGCAGCGGTGACGACCGCCGTCAGGTCGCCCGCCCGGTCCGCGACGCCGCGTACGACGTCCTCCGTCGCGCGCGCGTCCGACAGGTCGACCAGCTCGTGCGCGATGCCGTCGGCGGGCGGCCTGAGGTCCAGCGAGACGGGCGTCCCGCCCGCGCGGGCGACGGCGGCGGCGACGGCGGCGCCGAGGCCGGACGCGGCGCCGGTGACGATCACCGTTCCGATCGGTTCAGACGGCACGGACGGCGGCCTCCTGGATGAGCTTGGTGGTCGACCGGCCGTCGAGGTAGGGCAGCAGGACGATCCTGCCGTCCCAGCTCGCGACCGCGTCGGCCTCGGGCAGGTCCTCGACGGCGTAGTCGCCGCCCTTGACCCAGATGTCGGGCCGCACGCGCTCGAGCGCCGCGACGGGCGTGTCCTGCTCGAAGACGAGCACGGCGTCGACGCAGCGCAGGGCGCGCAGCACGGCGGCGCGGTCCTGCTCGCCGACGACGGGCCGGGCGGGCCCCTTCAGGCGTTTGACGGAGGCGTCGGAGTTCAGCAGCACGACGAGGCAGTCGCCGAGCTCGCGCGCCGCCTCCAGCGTCCGCACGTGGCCGGTGTGCAGCAGATCGAAGCAGCCGCCGGTGGCGACGACGACGCCGCCCGCGGCACGCGTCCGCGCGACGACGTCGGCGGCGTCCTGCGGGCCACCGGATCCTCCCCGCCGCCGGGGGGGCGTCGCGGCGAGCGCGGAGGGTTCGAGCGTGCTGGTCGCCGCGCCGCCGGCGCGGTAGGGCGCGGTCCTCACCGACGCGGCGCCGCCCGCCTCGACGAACGTCGTCGCGGCGGCGACCGCGCCCGCGACGGCGGCGAGGACGTCGGCGCCGTCGGCGAGCAGCTCGGCGGCGCGCGACGCGAACCGGTCGCCGGCTCCGCAGGAGTCGCCGCCGGCGATCGCTTCGGCCGGGAAGGCCATGACCGTGCCGTCCTCGGCGGCCACGAGCGCGCCGAGTCCGCCGCGCGTCACGCAGACGCGCTGCGCGCGCCAGCGCCGGGCCAGCGCCACCGCGCGCGCGGCCGCGACGCTCGTGCCGCCCCCTTCGTGCTCGCTCGCGAAGTGCGCGGCCTCGTCGGCGTTGGGCGTGACGAGCGCGACCCCGGGCACGGGCGCGGGGCCGCGGCTGTGCGGGTCCCAGACGACGGGCACGTGGCCGGCGATCGCAGACAGCGCCTCGCGCACGGTCGGCTCGGCGGCGATGCCGCGGCCGTAGTCGGCGACGAGCACCACGCCGGCCCACTCGATCGCGGCGCGGCCGGCCGCGCTCAGCGCGCCGACGGCCGCGGCGCCGCCGCCGCGATCGAGGCGCAGCAGCGAGCGCCCCCCGCTGCGGACGCGCACCTTCTCGGGCGTCGCGCCGCGCAGGCCGAGGTCGACGACGTCGACGCCGCCGGACTCCAGCGCCGCGCGCAGCTCGACGCCGGCGCGGTCGTCGCCGAGCGCGGTCACGAGCGTCACGTCACGGCCGCCGCGCGCGGCGAGCAGCGCGGCGAGGCCCGCGCCTCCGGGGCGCACGCAGACCTCGCGCTCCTCGACGACGGGGACCGGCGCGTCGGGCGCCAGGCGCTCGACGGACCCCTCGACGTCGCGGTCGAGCAGCGCGTCGCCGACGACGACCAGCGGCGAGTGCGAGCTCACGCGTCGGCCCTCAGCGGGCGGCGGCGGCGCTGGCGCTGCGCCGGCCGCGCGTCGAGCTCGGCGATCCGCCGGTCGACGGCGCGGCAGAGCAGGTGCACGGCGACGAGGTGAAGCTCCTGCGCGGTGGCGGTCGAGACGGCCGGCACGCAGACGGCGTCGTCGGCGATCTCGGCGAGCGGGTTCGGCGCCGCACCCGTCAGCGCCCACGTGCGCATCCCGCACTCGTGTGCGGCGGCCGCGGCGGCGAGCACGTTGGGGCTGCGGCCCGACGTGCTGATCGCGATCAGCACGTCGCCGTCGCGCCCGTGCGCGCGGACCTGTCGCGCGAACGCCTCCTCGACGCCGTAGTCGTTGCAGATCGCCGTGAGGCTCGAGGTGTCGGCGTGCACGCACAGCGCCGACAGCGGCCGGCGCTCGTTCTCGAAGCGCCCCACGAGCTCGGCGGTGAGGTGCTGCGCCTCCGCCGCGCTCCCGCCGTTGCCGACCGTCAGCAGGCGCGCGCCGGCCGCCAGCTGGTCGGCGAGCGCCGTCCCCCAGCGGTCGAGGCGCTCCACCTCGCCGTCGAAGGCGTCCAGCGCCGATCGAAGCGCGTCGAGGTGATCTCGGGCGGGTGAGGCCCGCACGAAGCGGCGGCGCTTGGGCCGTCCCGCCCCGACCTCGAGGTAGACGTCGGACGTCAACGCGGCCACGCGCTCCCAGTCATACAGCCGCCGTGCACGCGAGGCGCCGGCGCGGCCGTAGGCGAGGCGGCGCTCGTCGTCGTCGAGCAGCCCGCGGAGCGCCTCGGCCAGCCGCTCGGGGTCGCGCGGCGGGACGTGGACGCCCGTCACGCCGTCGACGACGGTGTCGATCATCCCGCCGACGGCGGAGGCGACGACCGGGACGCCGCAGGCCATCGCCTCCAGCGGCACGATGCCGAAGGGCTCGTACCACGGCGCGCAGACGACGACGTCGGCCGAGCGCAGCAGCGCCGGCAGCTCGTCGCGCGAGACGCGCCCGCGCAGCTCGACGCGATCCTCGATCTTCGCGTCGCGGGCGATCCCGACGAGCCGTTGCGCCTCGGCGTTGCCCTCGAGCTGATCTCGCTCGGGGCCGCCGGCGACGACGAGCTCTGTGTCGGGAACGTGCGCGAGTGCGCTGACGAGGTTGCCGATCCCCTTGCGCTGCACGAGGCGCGAGACGCAGATCACGCGGCGCAGCCCGGAGGGCCGCGGCTCGACCGGCCCCTGCGGGTTGAAGCGCTCGAGATCGACGCCGCAGGGGATGACCGTCACGCGGTCGGTGCTGGCGCCGAGGCGCATGAGCTCGAACGCCTCGTCGGTGCAGGTGGCGACGATCCGGTCGGCGCGGCGCACGATCTCGCGCTCGATCTCCATCCGCTCCGGCGCGCTCGTGTCCAGGTCGCCCTGGTGGCGGCGCTTGACGACGCCGAGCGCGTGGAAGGTCTGGACGACCGGGATCGCCTGCGCGCGCGCGGCCGCCAGCGCGGCATGGGCCGACATCCAGAAGTGCGCGTGCACGACGTGCGGGCGCTCGCGGCGCCATGCCTTGCGCAGGCCGTCGGAGAACTCGTCCATGTACGGCAACATCTCGTCCTTCGAAACGACGCTCGCCGGGCCGGCGTCGATGTGCTCGACGACGACGCCGGGGCTCATCCTGATCCGCGCCGGCGCCGACGCGTCCTCGCGCCGCGTGTAGACCACGACCTCGTCCCCGCGCCGCGCGAGCGCGGTCGCGAGCGCGGCGACGTGGACGTTCTGGCCGCCCGCGTCGACTCCGCCGAGAACCGCCAGCGGGCTGGCGTGCTCGGAGACCATCGCGATTCTCATGCGCGCACCTTCCTCGAGGCGAGGTTCTGCAGCGTTCTGTCCCAGTCGCCGACGAAGCGCTCCAGGCCGTAGCGGGCGAGCGCCGCCTCACGCGCGCGCACGCCGTCCGCGGCGGCGCGCTCGGGCTCGGCGACGTAGCGCCGGACCGCCTCGACCAGCACGTCGACGTTCGTCGACAGGACGCCGGCCCCCGCGGGCACCGCCTCGATCGCCTCCGTCGTGGCGAGCGCGACGACCGGCATCCCGAGGTGCATCGCCTCCAGCAGCGAGAGCCCGAGCGAGGTCCAGCGGATCGGGTGGGTGTAGACGCGCCGCCGCGCGAGCTCGTCGTGCATCAGCGCCTGCGGCACGTCGTCGAAGCCGCCGAGCGCCGCCGCGTCCATTCCGTAGAGGTCGATCGGCGCGGCCTCGGCGAAGCGGGCGAGCAGGTCGGTCCCCGTCACGCGGCCCCGCCGGCGGGCCTCGTTGATGACGATCGCCTGGTGGGGCAGCTCGCCGGTGTAGCGGTAGCCGGGGTCGACGATGCCGTGCTCGACGACGGTCGTCGGCGTGCGGCCGCAGTCCCAGAAGAGCTCGTTGAAGTGCGTCACGTGCGCGACGAGCAGATCGTCGCGGTCGGCCGCGGGGTGGCGCATCTCGGCGATCCGCCCCTGCGGGGCGTTGTGCTCGACGTAGACGCACGGCAGGTCGCGCCCCGGCCGGCGGCCGAGCCAGTCCTCGCACAGGTGCTCGAGCTCGTGCGGGCGCTGCAGCACGACGACGTCGAAGTCGAGCTCGCGCAGCTCCTCGGGCGTCGCCTCTGTGACGGAGGCGGGCCACTCGTACGTGTCGGCGCGGCCGCGCCCGTCGGGGCCGCGGTCGGGCAGCAGCGGGACGACGTACTCGTGGTCGCCCTGCACGAACGCCGTCGTCCACGACCCGTGCACGTGCCACAGCAGGATCCTCATGCCGCCACCGTCGGGCTGCGGTCGGCGGCGAAGCGCTCGACGGCCAGGACGACGTCGTCGGTGCTGACGCCCTCGAGGCAGGGGTGGCCGGGCACCGGGCAGTCGCGGGCGCGGCAGCCGGCGCAGGGGACGTCGAGGAAGAGCAGCTCGTGCGGCACGCCCCACGGTCGCCAGCGCAGCGCCGGGACGGTCGGCGCGAAGAGCGAGACGACCGGCGTCCCGACCGCGGCCGCGAGGTGCGCCGGGCCGGTGTTGGCCACCACGACGCATGTCGCGCCGCCGAGGACCTCGGCCAGCTCGGCCAGCGTCGTCCTGCCGCCGAGGTCGACCGCGCCGCCGGCGGCGACCCGCGCCGTCAGCGCGATCTCCGACGGCGCGCCCGTGACGACCACGCGGTGCCCGCGCTCGACGAGCACGCGCACGAGCGCCTCGTGACGCGCGGGCGCCCAGGCGCGGGCCGGTACCGACGCGCCGGGATGCACGACGACGTAGGGACCGGTGGGGACCGCGTCCCAGCCGGCCGCCGGCCGCTCGACGGCGAGCGCGCCGTCGTCGCCGGGCGGCAGCGGGTAGCCGGCAGCGGCGAGCAGGTCCAGCGCGCGCTGCACCTCGTGCACGTCGTCGGAGATCCGGTGGCGCACGTCGAGCAGCGAGCCGGGGTAGTCGACGCTCGTCGCCGCCAGCCGCGGAACGCCGGCCAGGCGCAGCAGGAGCGCGAGCGGCAGCGGGCTCTGGTGGAACGACGTCAGGATGATCGCCTCGTCGACGCCGCGGCGGGCGACGTCGCCGACGAGGGCGTCGATCGCGGCCGGCGTGACCGGCTCGGGATGCGCGTCGATCCACGGGCAGTGGTGGCAGAGCAGCTCGTCGACGCCCGGCAGCAGCTCGGCGGCGGCGCGGCCGCGCGGGCCGCAGAGGTAGCTGACGCGGCTTGCGCGGGCAGCCGCCGCGCGGACCGCGGGTCCCGACAGCAGCACGTCGCCGTCGTTGTCCATCCGCGCGAGCAGGACGTGGGTCACGCGCGCCCCCCGATCAGCAGGTCGACGGCGGACGCGAGGTCCGGTGCGACCTCGGCCGCCGCGCGAACCTCCTGCAGGCGGGTGACGGGCGTGGGGACGAGCACGCCGCGCGCGCCCGCCGCGCGGGCCGCCTCGACGTCGGCCCCGATGTCGCCGATCACCGCGCAGCGCCGCGGCGCGACGCGCAGGCGCTGCGCGGCGCCGAGCACGAGCCCGGGCTTGGGCTTGCGGCAGTCACAGCCGGCGTCGGGCGCGTGCGGGCAGACCATCCACGGCCCCAGCGCCCCGAAGAGCTCCTCGACGCGGGCGTTGACGGCGGCGACCTGCTGCGCGGTGAGCATGCCGCGGCCGATCCCGCTCTGGTTGGAGATCACGGCGAGCTTGACGCCGGCGCGTCGCAGCCGGTCGACCGCCTCGGGCGCGCCCGGCATCGCGCGCACCTTGGCGGGATCGCCGTTGTAGGGCACGTCGACGACGAGCGTGCCGTCGCGATCGAGCAGGACGGCGTCCGGGGGCGGGGCGGGAAGCGGCTCGCGGCGGTGGCGCTCGCCGGCCGGGTCGGGCCGCGCACCGCGCGCCGGTGCGGTCCGCGCGCCGATCTCTCCGCGCAGCCGGTGCAGCGTCGCCGCAGGCGGGATCAGCGCGCTCGTCACGAGCATCCGCCCCAGCTCGTCGGCCGTGCGCGGGCCGGGCGCAAGGCGGCGCGCCGCGAAGTGCAGGGTCGCCGACGCCCAGGCGGCGCCGAGCGCGAGCGCCGGTCGCGGCCGTCCTGCGGCGAGCGCGGCGAGGCCTGCAGCACCCGTGACCGTCGTCGCGATGTTCGCCGCCAGGCGCCCCGCGGGCGCCTGCGCCTCGTCGCGCCAGCGCGGTCCGTGCAGCGCGCGCATGAGCGCGTCGTCGGCGTTGCCCTCCTGCAGCCGCACGCTCACGCGCCACAACACCGGGCGCACCTCGTGCACGACGCCGCGCGCGCCGCGCTCCAGGCGCCAGCCCGCCCGCAGGGCGCGCAGGGCGAGGTCGGCGTCCTCGCGATAGGCGCGCGCGAACCGCTCGTCGAATCCGCCCAGCCGCTCGAGCACCGTGCGGCGGTAGGCCATGTCGGCCGTCGCCCAGACCGCGTCCTCGAGCCCGCGGACGTTGCGCTCCCAGTCCGTCGGCGGGCGGTCGGCGGGCAGCGGCACCGTGATCCGCCCCTGGCTTCCCGCCGTGGCGGCGGGCAGGGCGGCGAGATCGTGCGCCAGCGCTGCGCGCCACGCGCGCTCGACCTCGACGTCGTCGTCGAGAAACGCGACCCACTCGGCGCTCGCCGCGCGCCAACCCGTGTTGCGCGCGGCGGCCGGGCCGGCGGCGCGACCGGGCACCAGCTCGACCGGCAGTCCCGGCGGCGGGCCGGCCGGCAGCAGCGGCTGCGAGCGATCGGGCCGGTCGTCGACGAGCAGCACGCGGTCGGGGGGCGGGCCCGTCGCGTCGGCCAGCGACGCGAGCAGGCGCGCGAGCGACGGCCGCCCCATCGTCGGGATCACGACGTCGTACGTCATGCCTGCGCCTCGCCCGCCGCCGACGAGAGCGCCGCGCCGGCCGGGCGCAGCGCACGGCCGCGGCGGACGACGAGCGAGCCGATCGCGAGCACGTCGACCGGCGAGGAGCCGAAGCACTCCAGCGCGTCGCGCGGATCGTCGACCATCGGCCGCCCGGCGGTGTTGAGGCTCGTGTTGACGACCACGGGAACGCCGGTTCGCCGCTCGAACGCCGCGAGCATCCGGGCGACGAGCGGCTCGCCGGCCGGATCGACGGTCTGCACGCGCGCGCTCGCGTCGACGTGCACGACGGCGGGGATGCGCTCGACCCAGCCGTCGCGCACGCGGTGCGTGAAGAGCATGTAGGGGCTCGGCAGCGGGCCCTCGAAGATCTCCGCGGCGCGGTCGTCGCGGACCATCGGCGCGATCGGCCGGAACTGCTCGCGGCCCTTGACGTCGTTCAGGCGCTGCAGGTTCTCCCCGCGCCGCGGGTCGGCCAGCAGGCTGCGGTGACCGAGCGCGCGCGGGCCGTACTCGCTTGCGCCCTGAAACCAGGCGACGATCGCGTCGTGCGCCAGCGCCTCGGCGACGACCTCGGCGACGTCGTCGGCGCGCTCGTATGCGACGCCGGCGCCGTCGAGCCAGGCCGCGAGCTCGTCGTCGCTCCAGCGGCGCCCGAGCGCAGCCGTCGTCATCGGGCCCACGTCGTCGCCGAGCGCGTGCGCGCTGTGCAGCGCGGCGCCCAGCGCCGTGCCGGCGTCGCCCGCCGCGGGCTGGACCCAGACCTCGTCGAACGGGCCCTCGCGCCACAGCCGCGAGTTCGCGACGCAGTTCAGCGCGACGCCACCGGAGAGCGTCAGCAGCGGCTCGCCGGTGCGCTCGTGCAGCCACCGCGCGAGGTCGAGCAGCACTTCCTCCAGCCGCGTCTGGACGCTCGCGGCGAGGTCGGCGTGGTCCTCGCCGAAGTCCTCGCCGCCGCCCGCGGGCGCCGCGAACTCGGCCCAGGGGACGACCTCGGTGACGAAGCCGCCGTCGCCGGTCGCGCGCAGCAGCCGGCGAAACGCGTCGAGAAAGCGCGGCCGCCCGTAGGAGGCCATCGCCATCACCTTGTACTCGTCGGAGGAGCGGCGAAAGCCGAGGTGGGCGGTGAGCTCCTCGTACATCAGCCCGAGCGAGTGCGGCAGGCGCTGGCGAGCGAGGATCTCGAGCTCGCCGTCGCGTGCGTGCCCCGCGAGGTGCGAGAACGACTCGCCGCGGCCATCGACGCACAGCGTCGCCGACGAGCGCCGCGGCGCCGCCAGATAGGAGGACGCGGCGTGCGCGACGTGATGCGCGACGAAGCGCACCTTCGAGGGGTCGAGTCCCGGCAGCGCGGCGGCGAGGAACAGCGGCGCCCGGCGCGCGTAGAGCGTGCGCAGATCCTCCCAGCCGTCGGCCGTGATGTCCTCGCCGGGCACCGGCGCGAGCTGCGGGTCATAGGAGTACGCGACCGCGTCGAGCTCGCCCGGCTCGATCGCCGCGTGCTCGAGGCACCAGCGCGCGGACTGGGTCGGCATCTCCCACGTCGAGAACGGAACGGGCTCCTTGCCGTGCTTTCGCCGGCTGAAGCGCTCCTCCTCGGCGGCTGCCACCACCTCGCCGTCGACGACGAGCGCGGCGGCGGGATCATGGAAGACCGAGTTGATGCCGAGCACGCGCACGATGGCCTCCCTCCGACGTAGGGGCACGACAGCGCCGGTCTGAGCGCCGTGGACGAGCCGGCAGGTCGCTGCCGGCGCTGCGACCGAGCCGTCGTGGCGACCGCGCGGCATCGTCGCCCGGGCGGGCGGCGCGGTCAGTCTGTGGGGTGTCCTTGCGAGATCGCACCGCTGCGGAGCTTCCCGAAGCAGCAGGAGTAGTGCGTGCGGTGTCAGGCATCTGACACCGCCGCGACGCCTGCACGGTTCCGTGCAGACACGCCTCGGCTTCGTCTCGGGCCACTTCTCGGTCACCGTCGAGGAGACGGTAAAGAGCGCTCAGGACGCCACGGGCGAGCGGGGTGCCCACCGCGCCCTGCGGACGCGGCGGTCAGCGCCGGCGAAGCGCGGCTGTCACGACGTCTGCTGCGACGCCGCCGGCACGGCGGGCGCGCGGTGGACGACCTTCGTCACCGTCAGCTCGTCGAGCAGCTCCGGGCCGTAGCCGAAGCCGGTGCCGCTGGCCTTGCGCGGCTGTGCCGCGCCGCCGGGCGCGCCGCCGAAGACCGCGTTGATCTTCACCGTGCCCACCTCCAACTCGCGCGCGGCGCGGCGCGCATGCTCGTCGTCGGGCGTCAGCACCGTCGCGGCGAGACCGTACTCGCCCGCGTTTGCGGCGGCGAGCGCCTCGTCGAAGGACCCGACGACGCGGACGGCGGCGACCGGCCCGAACGTCTCCTCGCGCATGATGCGCATCTCGTCGCGCACGCCGATCAGCACGGTCGGCGCGTAGAACGATCCGCGCTCGCCGAGCGCGCGGCCGCCGGTCCGGACCTCGGCACCGGCTCGCACCGCCTCCCGGACGTGCTCGTCGACGAGGTCGCGCTGGCCGTCGTCGATCAGCGGGCCCATCTCGCTGCCGGGCTCCAGGCCGGGGCCGACCGTCAGCTCCTGGGCGCGGCGCGTCAGCGCGGCGACGAACGGCTCGGCGACCGACTGGTGGACGTAGATGCGCTCGACCGAGGTGCAGATCTGCCCGGCGTTGGCGAACGCGCCGGTCGCCGCCTGCTCGGCCGCCCACTCGGGGTCGACGCCGGCGTCGACGATCAGCGGGTCCTTGCCGCCCAGCTCGAGCAGCACCTTCTTCGGCGTCCCCGCCACGGCCTGCGCGATCTCGCGACCGGTCGCGACCGAGCCCGTGTGCATGATGAGGTCCACATCGGGGTGCGCCACGAGCGCGCGGCCGGCGCGGCCGTCACCGAGAACGAGGTTCAGGACGCCCGCGGGCAGGTGCTCGGCGAGGATCTCGGCGACGAGCGCGCCCGACAGCGGCGTCTTCTCGCTCGGCTTGAAGACGACGGTGTTGCCCGTCACGAGGGCGGCGGCGATCTGACCGCAGGCGATCGCGACGGGGTCGTTCCACGGCACGAGCAGGACGACGACGCCGCGCGGCTCGTGCACCATCTCGTCGGTCGCCGACCAGCCGCCGGCCAGGCGCAGCCCGCGGTGCAGCGGGCCGAGCTCGGCATACTGCTCGAGCGCGCCGATGCCGGCCTCGACGCCCCCGCGCGAGTCGGCCAGGGGCTTTCCGTTCTCGCGCGTCTGAAGCTCGGCGACCGCATCGAGGCGCTCGCGCACCCCGCGCGCCGCGCTCTTCAGCGCAGCCGCCCGGTCGGCCGCCGGGGTCTCGCGCCAGAGGGGGAACGCCGCGCGAGCGGCCTTGACCGCCGCGTCGGCGGCCGCCGCGCTCCCGGCCGGGATCGTGTCCAGCACCTCGCCGGTGGCGGGGTCGTGCACCTCGATGCGCTCTGCAGCGCTCGGTGCGTCCGTCACGCTCGCTTCCACGCCTGCCTCTCTTCCCCGGGAGCGGTCGGGTCACTCGCGACTTGCATCTTCTTGCTCGGGCGCCGCGGCGCCGCCTACAGCCCCGAGGGATACGTCTCGGCGGGCTCCTCGAGCGCCGACCAGCGGTCCAGCGGCTCGAGCGCCGTCGTCTCGTCGACGTGCACGAGCAGGTCGAACTGGTCGGCGGCGCGGGCGTCGACGTAGTGGCTCGCCCGTTCGGTCTCGGGCCGGTAGATCACGCCGATCATCCGCTGCAGCAGCCATTCGGACAGCAGGCCCTCGCGCAGGTCGAGCAGCCCGCGATCGATCCCGGCGTCGTGCAGCCGCCGCTCGACGGAGCGCTCGAGGCTCGGCCGTACGATCCGGCGCTCGGCCGGCCCGTCCCAGTCGCGCGCCGCGGTGACGGTGCCGCTGTGCGTCGTGAAGCCGACGACGACGACGTCCTCGCCGTAGTGCTCGCGCACGAGCTGGCCGAGGTTGTGCTCACCGCGGCGAGCCATCGCCGTAGCGCGGGCATCGCCGAGATGCGAGTTGTGCGCCCACACGACGATCCCCGCGCCGTCGAGGTGCTCGTGCAGCGCGTCCAGCGTGTCGGCCATGTGCGTGTCGCGCAGGTTCCACGAGTCCTCGCGCCCGCGGTACATCGCGCGGTAGTAGCGCTCGGCGTCGGCGGCGAGCTTTGCGTTCTGCTGCGCGGCGAAGTGGGCGTCGCGGGGCAGGCGCCCGTCGCGCGATGCCAGCTCGGCGGCGCGCTCGTGCAGCTCGCGCAGCTGCGCCACGACGGCGTCCTCGCAGGAGTCCTTGGCGCCGAAGGACGTGACGTAGCCGTACGCCTGCGGATCGAGGTGATCGAAGCAGCTGTAGCGCGCGCGGGCGCGGTCGGCCGCCTCGGGGTCGATGTCGTCGAGGTACTCGACGACGGCGCGCTCGTGCTCGAGCCCGACTCTGGGCGTCGCGTCCCCGTTCGACCGCAGGACATCGGCTCGATCGAGGACGTGTAGTCGACCGATCAGCTCGATGGGGACCGCGGGCACCCGGTGTTGCGCCGAGCAGCGGCGATGCGGAGCGAATCCGCGGGGCCGGGACCTAGAGTGAGCGGATGCCCCCCACGACCGATCTCGAGACCCGCGCGACCGCGCTGCTGCACGAGCTCGCCGGTCCCCAGGCGCGCTTTCGCGAGCACCAGCTCGAGGCGATCGCCGACCTCGTCGAGGACCGCGCGCGGGTGCTGTGCGTGCAGCGCACGGGCTGGGGCAAGTCGGCCGTCTACTTCATCGCGACCGCCCTGCTGCGATCCGATCCCGCGCGCCCGGCCGGGCCGACGCTGATCGTCTCGCCGCTGCTGGCGCTCATGCGCAACCAGATCGAGGCCGCGCAGCGGCTCGGGATCCGCGCATACACGGTCAACTCGACCAACCGCGACGCCTGGAGCGAGATCTCCGAGCTGCTGGATGCCGACGCCGTCGACCTGCTGCTGATCAGTCCCCTGCGGCTGAACAACCCGCAGTTCCGCGCCCAGATGATGCCGGTGTTCGCCGAATCCGTCGGGCTGCTCGTCGTCGACGAGGCGCACTGCATCTCAGACTTGGGCCACTAC
>JAHWJE010000090.1 GCA_019348575.1 Actinomycetota bacterium
GCCGGTCAGCCAGTGAAAGCCCTTAGCGCCGCTGCGGTTGACGGCCGCCTTGGTGACGGCGAACGTCGCTCCCTGTAACGCCGCCGCTCCCAGCACCTTGCCCCAGGAGGACTCCTCGGTCGTGGGCTTCGGCGGCTCACGGTCGTCGATGTGGCCCCAGACCTGGTTGAAGACCTGCCGCGCAAGGATGCCCGCGATGACGCCGATGACGATCCCGAAGGGCTTGTAGAGAAGCTTCATGCTTGCGGAGAGTACCCCCGGCGCGTCACCATGAGTCGGAATCCACGGAGGGCTGACATGACCGATGCCGACGATCTGCTCCAGCGCGCGCTCACCGATGCCGCAGCGTGCGCGGCCGTCGCCCTCAAGGTCTCCGAGCTTCCGCTGTCCGACGCGCTGACAGTCATCTTCCACGGCCGTCGCGACCTCGGCACGCTGCAGACGTACGTCACGAACGGCGGCCGCGGCGCCGGCTCGGCCGTCGGCGCGTCCGAGCTGCTGCGCGTCCCCTGCGATCTGGACCTCGCGTACGCCGCGAGCCGCGACGAGGCCGAGGAGCTCTACGCCGCCCAGGCGCGCGCGCTGCGCGACGCGATCGTCGCCGCCGACAACGTGCTCGCCGTCTGGGCCGGTCCGCTGGCGAGCGCGACCGGCGGCGACGTCGCCGTCGACCGCTCGATCGAGCTCGACGTCAAGCTGCCCGCCCACCGCCTGATGCCCGTCGCGCTGTCCGCGCCCGAGCGGCGGCTGTTCGTCGCCGCGGTCTGCGGTGCGCGCACGCTCGCCGAGGGCCGCCCGCCGCTGGGCATCGTCTGCGCCCAGCAGGATCTCGCGCACGTCTACCAGCTGTCCGACGACCCGGAGAGCTGCCTCGAGGACTTCGAGGAGCGCGCAGCCGAGCACGCGCGCCGCACCGCGGAGTGGCTCGACCGCCAGGACGCGTCGGTCATGCGCTTCCTCGAGCTCAACGACGACGACTTCCACCGCGCCGGCTGACAGCGACCACAATGGGCGCCGTGAAGCGCCCGCTCCTCATCGCAGCCGCCGTCGTCGCACTGCTCGTCGCCAGCTTCTTCGTCGCGCGCTGGCTCAACAACGACAGCGTCGAGCGCGCCAAGGTCACGAAGCTGCTGGAGGCGCAGATCCGCGGCGATGCGGACGCGATGCTGCGCCGCCTGGAGGGGTGCGAGGATGCGGCGTGCGTGGCGGTCGTGCGCCGCAACGCCGCGCGCCTGCGCGCCGCCGGCGAGCTGAAGATCCCGCTCTACCAGTCCCAGACGGCGCGCGCGCTCTCCTCCAGCACGCGCTTCACGCGGGTCGTCTGGTTCACCCCGGGCCGCCTGACGACCGTGCAATGCGTGCTCGTGCGGCGCGAGGGCGACGTGTTCGCCGGGATGACCGTTAGCCTCCTGCGCGTCACAGCCCCGATCGGCCGCCAGTCGAGCTGCCCGCCCAACCCGGCGGTATGAGCACAACTCGCGACCGCAGGCGGTGTTGTGCGCCGACGAATGCACCGCCTGCTCGCACCCACGCTCACGCTCGCTCTGCTCGCCGCCCTGGCGTGCGCAGCGCCGGCGCTCGCCGCCGCTGACGGGATCACGCGCGGAACCGTCTACAAGGACGGGCCCGACAACCGCTACCTGCTCGGGGGCGAGTGGTTGTTTCGGCTCGACAACGGCCAGGGCCTCAACCAGCGCTTCCAGCGCCAGACGACGACCGACGGCTGGGCGAAGATCACCGTCCCGAACGCCTGGAACGTCGGCGACCACTCCGCCGAGTCGATGACCGGGACCGTCGCGTGGTATCGCAAGGACTTCCGCCTGCCCGACCGGCGCTCGCGAATGGACTGGCTCGTGCGCTTCGAGTCGGTCAACTACCGCGCGCAGGTCTGGCTCAACGGCCGCCCGATCGGGCGCAACACCGGCGCCCACCTGCCGTGGGACCTGCGCCTGCCGCGCAGCCTGCTCAGGCGCAAGGGCACCAATCGTCTCGTCGTGCGCGTCGACAACCGGCGCCTGCCGACCGACTTCCCCCCCTCGGGGCTCACCGGCTTCGGCGGTCCGGCGGGCGGCTGGTGGAACTACGGCGGGCTGCTGCGCGAGGTCTACCTGCAGCGCGTCGACCGCGTCGATATCACGAGCGTCGTCGTGCGACCCGAGCTGCGCTGCGCGACGTGCACGGCGAGCGTGCTGGCGCGCGTCGTCGTGCGCAACTACGGCGACGATCCGACGACGGTGCGGATCAGCGGCCGTTTCGGTCGCCGGGCGATCAACCTCGGCAGCCGGCGCGTGGGCGCGAACGGCTTCGCGAGCTTCGACACGCGCCTGCGCGTCGCCCGGCCGCGGCTCTGGTCGCCGGCCCGCCCGTACCTGTATCCGGTGCGCTTCACCGTCCGCGCCGGCGACCGCCGTGTGATCGGATACCGGCTGTCGAGCGGCATCCGCTCGATCAAGATCGCCGGCGGCCGCATGATGCTCAACGGCCGTGCGGTCAGCCTGCGCGGGGTCGGCCTGCACGAAGACTCGCTCGAAGCGGGCTCTGCGATCGACAGCGCACGCCGCGCCGAGATCGTCGCGCAGGCCAAGGAGCTCGGTGGGACGGTGCTGCGCTCGCACTACCCGCTGCATCCGGAGCTGCACGAGCTCGCCGATCGCGAGGGGCTGCTCGTCTGGTCGGAGATTCCCGTCTACTCCGTCAAGAACCGCGATCTCAGGGGCTCGACGGTGCGCAAGCGGGCGGTGCGGGAGCTCGAGAAGAACATCGTCGCCAACCAGAACCACCCGTCGGTGATGCTGTGGTCGATCGCCAACGAGCTGTCGTCGCGGCCCAACCGCGCGCAGCGGCTCTACATCGAAAGCGCCGCGCGCCAGGCGCGGGCGCTGGACCCGACGCGACCGGTCGCGATCGCGATCGCCGGCTATCCGCTGGCCGGCTGCCGCCCGGAGTACGCCGCGCTCGACGTCATCGGCATCAACGACTACTTCGGCTGGTACCCCGGCCCGAACGGCCAGATCGCCGACCGCGAGGCGCTGTCGGGGTATCTCGACGCGATGCGCGCCTGCCATCGCGACAAGGCGCTCTTCGTGTCGGAGTTCGGGGCGGAGGCCAATCGCTCGGGCCCGGTCCAGGAGAAGGGCACCTACGAGTTCCAGCAGGACTTCGTGAACTACCACCTGGCGATCCACGGGTCGAAGCCGTGGCTGAGCGGGTCGCTGTACTGGACGCTGCAGGAGTTCCGCGTGCGCCCGAACTGGGAGGGCGGCAACCCGCGCCCGAACCCGCCGATCCACGAGAAGGGGCTGCTGCGCTTCGACGGGTCCAAGAAGCCGGCCTGGTTCGACGTGCAGCGGCTGTTCGCCGCGACGCCGCAGCTCGGCGGGCCGTAGGCCGCCGCGCGGCGCCGGCGCGCGCGACGCGTCCGCTACCCTTCGCCGTCGCCATGGCATCGCAGACGACGAAGCTCTCCATCTCTCCGCGCGACCCCGAGGGCTCACGCGCCACCCGCCGCCTGCGCCGCAGCGGCCGCGTTCCCGGAATCCTCTATGGCGGCGACGCCGAGCCGCTGCCCTTCAGCGTCGACGCGCGCGAGCTGCGCCACGCGCTCGCCGCCAGCGGCGCGGTGCTCGAGGTCTCCGACGGCGGCTCCGCCACGCCCGCGGTCCTCAAGAGCGCGCACTACCACCCCGTCCGCGGCGAGACGATGCACGTCGACCTGCTGCGCGTGAACCTCAACGTCGCGATCCATGCGGTCGTGCCGCTCGAGCTCGTCGGCGGCGACGAGGCCCCCGGCGTCAAGGAGGGCGGCGTGCTCGAGCACATCACGCGCGAGCTGAACATCG
Source organism: Actinomycetota bacterium (assembly GCA_019348575.1). The sequence continues at coordinate 3,840 of JAHWJE010000090.1, forward strand.
AGGCGCTGCCGACCGCGATCCCGGAGTCGATCTCGCACGACGTCTCGGGCATGCAGATCAACGACACGACCACGCTCGCCGAGCTGACCGCGCCGGCGGGGATCGCACTGCTCGACGACCTCGAGGAGACCGTGATCGCGACGCTGACGCCGCCGCGCCTGGAGACCGAGGACGACGAGATCGAGGCCGAGACCGGGATCGTCGGCGAGGGCGCCGGAGAGGCCGAGGGCTCGGCCGCCGACGCAGACGCGGGCGACGTGCCCGCCAACGCGGGCGACGCCTCCCGCGAGTAGCAGCCCGCCGTGCGCCTGCGCGGTCGCGGCGGGGGAGCGGGCGCGCCGATCGACTGGCTCGTCGTCGGCCTCGGGAACCCCGGCGCGCGCTACGCGGGAACGCCGCACAACGTCGGCTTCGAGGTCGCGAACCTGCTCGCCAGCCGCTGGGAGCTGCCGCGCGCCAAGACGAAGTTCGCCGGCCTGCTGACCGAGGGACGGACCGGTCCCGGCGGGCCGCGCGTCGCCGTGCTGCTGCCGCAGACGTACATGAACGAGGCCGGCCGCTCGGTCGGCCCCGCGCGCGGGACCTACAAGCTCCCGCTCGAGCGCGTGCTCGTCATCCACGACGAGATCGACCTCCCGTTCGGCGCCGTGCGCGCCCGCATCGGCGGCGGCCTCGCCGGACACAACGGCCTGAAGTCGCTGAAGGCCGAGCTCGGCTCGGCGGACTTCGCGCGCGTGCGCGTCGGCGTCGGCCGGCCGGACTCGACCGACCCCGAGGTCGTCGCCGCCTACGTCCTCGGGGCGTTTCGCCAGCCCAAGGCCGAGGTCGCCGAGCTTGTCGCGGACGCGGCCCGCGCCGCCGAGGAGATCGTGCTCGGCCAGCGCGAGCTGTAGCGCGCTCTCGTTCAGGAAGGGGTGACGCCGGGACCGTCGTCGTCGAGCGCCGGACCGACGAGGATGATCGTGTGCCGGTCGAGGGCGCGCTCGGCGACCGTCGCCGCGAGCTCGTCGAGACGGCACGTCATGACGACCTCGTCGTCGCCCCGCGAGACGCGGTGCGTGATCGCGCACCGCGCTTACGCGCCCCCTGCTACGACAGCGTGAGCGTGTTGATCCCGACCTCGCCCGGGCTCGGGGTACGCGCCGCGACAGCGTCGTAGTCGTAGAAGGCGCCCGCCTTCGAGCCCTCCTTGCCGAAGCCGAAGCCGACCGACTCGAGGATCGTGACCGCGTCGGTGATCTTGTAGAACCCGCCCTGACCGGTCGTGGGCAGGCCGGGCACCTGCTCCTTCTGCCCGAACTTCATGAACGCGCGGTCGTTGCCCAGGCGGCCGAGCGACTGCAGCGCGAGCGCGCGGTGCACCGCCTCGACACCCATGAACTCGGCGGCGAAGCGCGCGAACCGCGAGCCGCGAAGGCCGCCCGCACGGGCGAAGACGGTGCCGGCGAGGAGGTAGGCGTTGATGAAGATCTGATCGCCGACGACGAGCGTCGTGAGCAGGTTCTCGGCGCTGGCGAAGACCTCGTTCGGAACCCAGATGCGCTTCGTGACGGCCTTCGCGCCCACGGCCTCGGAGACGAGCGTGTCGTAGTGGATCTTCTCCTCCGCCGCCGCTGCGCGGATGTTCGCGAGCGTCACGCGATCGAGCGGCACGCGCTCGGCGCCGACCGTGTTGACGATCGTCGCGAGCACCTCCGCCGTCGCGGCGACGTTGACGATCGTCTCGACGTTGTTGGGCGCGTCGGTGATCGGCGACTTGGGCAGCTGGGCGTGCGCGGTCTGGGCCCAGCCGAGCATCCCCATCGACCCGAGCGCCACCGCGGCGCCGCCGACCAGCTGTCGCCGTGTCGCCGCGGGCTTGTCGCGGTGCTGCTCGTCGACGGACTGAAAGACCGTGTCCAGGAACTCCGGCATCTGTGCGTTCTCCTACGGCTTCGGGTGCGGATCCTCAGTCGTTGCGTCGGCGCGTCCCCGTCCGGTTCACCGCGCGCGCGAAGCTGGCGCTCGGACACTCCGCTCCTACACTGGTTCTCGCCCGCCGCGCCGCCACGCGCGGGCGCTTCGCCTGCCATGTCCCTGCGCCCGCTTCTCGCCCACCTCACGAACGCCGACGACGGCGCGACGCTCGCGCGCGACGGCGGCGCGGCATTCGTCTCCTCGTCGCTGCGGCCCTACGTGCTCGCGGCGCTCGCCGACGAGGATGCCGCACGGCCGGCGCTCGTCGTCGCCGGCGACGACCGCCAGGCGCGCGACCTCGCCGCCGACCTGCGCGCGTGGCTGCACCCGCGTCCGGTGCGCTTCTATCCGAGCCGCGGCGTCGCCTACGAGTCGCACCTGACGCCTCCGCCACACCTCGTCGGACTGCGCGTCGCGGCGCTCGACGCGCTGCTCGACGACGACCGCCACGGCGGCGCCGAGGGAGCGCCGGTCGTCGTCGTCTCCGCCGTCGCGCTGAGCGAGAAGGTCCCCGACCCGGCGCTGCGCCCGCGCTCGTTTCGGCTGCGCGTCGGCGAGCTGCTGGACCTCGACGAGTGCATGGCCGAGCTCGTCGCCGCGGGCTACGAGCGCGTCGACCAGGTCTCCGAGCGCGGCGAGTTCGCCGCCCGCGGCGGCCTGCTGGACATCTATCCCGCGACCGAGGACCGCGCGGTGCGCGTCGACATGTTCGACGTCGAGATCGAGTCGCTGCGCTGGTTCTCGACCTTCACGCAGCGCTCGCTCGGCGAGACGCAGGAGGTCGAGATCGCGCCCGCCGCCGAGCTGGCGGCCGAGCATCGCCGTGACTGGGGGATGGCGGAGCGTGAGGGGGCGAAGCCCCCTCGGATCGCGGCGCTCGAGTTCGGAGCAGGGC
>JAHWJE010000091.1 GCA_019348575.1 Actinomycetota bacterium
GCGAGCGAGAGCACGCTCCGTCGCTGCCCGCCCGCGCGCCGCAGCGTCGTCCACGCCGCGCGCGCGACCTTGCCGCTGACCCTGCTGACGGCACCGGGCCGGAAGAGCACGGTGAAGATGTCGTGGCCGATGACCGCGATCAGCGCGATCCCCGCGGCCAGCGAGACGACGGTCATGGCGCCGTGCTCTCCGCTGGCTGCGATCCGCATGCGGCGACAGGTCGATGGGACCGAATGTGTCATCGTCGCTGCGATGCCCGCGGCAGATCTCGTCCTCGAAGGCGGCGGCATGAAGGGGATCGGTCTCGGCGGCGCGATCGGCGCCCTGATGCGTGCGGGCTACCGGTTCGAGCGCGTCGCCGGCACCTCGGCTGGGGCGATCGCCGGCGCGCTGGTCGCAGCCGGTGTCAGCGAGCGCGAGCTCGCGGATGCGATGGCACGGCTGAGGTACGAGCGCGTGCCCGACCGCGGGCTGCCGAAGATCCCGCTGCTCAGCGAGGGCATCTCGCTGCTGCACGACGGCGGCGCCTACGAGGGCGACTACATCCACCGCTTCGTTCGCGACGAGCTCGCGGCGCTCGGCGTGCGCACGTTCGGCGACCTGCGCCGCAGCGATCCCGGCGCCGACGCCAACCTCCCGCCCGAGCGCAGCTACGCGCTCGTCGTCATGGCGACGGACATCACGCACGGCCGCCTGCTGCGGCTGCCCTGGGACTACGCGCTGCTCGGGCTCGATCCCGACGAGCAGCTCGTCGCCGACGCCGTGCGGGCCTCGATCTCGATCCCGCTGTACTTCGATCCGGTCGTCGTGCGGGATGGCGAGACCGGCGAGCGGGTGACGCTCGTCGACGGCGGCGTGCTGTCGAACTACCCGATCGAGATCTTCGACCGCACCGACCTGCGCCCGCCGCGCTGGCCGACGCTGGGGGTCAAGGTCGTGCCCGAGCTGTCGGCGGGGCAGCGCGGGCTCTTTCCGGGGATCGCGCTGCCGGCGCTGCCGCCGGTCAGGCTGCTCGAGCAGGTCGTCGCGACCGCGATCGCCGGCCACGACCAGAGCTACCTCGAGCGCCCCTGCGTGCGCCGCCGGACGATCGCGGTCGACACGCGCGCCGTCGGCATCGTCGAGTTCGACGCCTCCGCACGGCAGCGCGCGATGCTGATCGCCAACGGCGCCGCGGCGGCGCAGGCGTTCCTCGCGACATGGGACTGGGACGCGTTCCGGCGCGCATGTCCGGACGTCCCGACGGCTGCGGCGTAGGCGCGACCCGCGTGCTCGCCGGGGGCCAGGAGAACGTCTATGCGAGAGCTGTTCGGCGCGGCCGCTCGCCACGCAGGCGCAGCGCCAGCAGCGCAGATGCCCCGGCGGCGAGCGCAGTGATCGCGAAGAACGCGTGGGCGTGGACGTCGGCGTCGCCGAGCAGCGCGGCCAGCAGCAGCGCCGACACGATGCTGCCCGCGTAGCGGCCGGTCGAGAAGAGACCGGCGGCGACGCCGGCGTGCTGCGGCGCCACCGCCTCGATCGCCGCCGTCTGCAGCGGGGCGTTGGCAAGGCCGAGACCGATTCCGGCGAGCAGCAGCGCGCCGGCGAGCCCGAGCGCCGAAGGCACGGAGCCCATCGCCGCGAGCATCGCGCCGGCGACCGTGAGCAGCGCAAGCCCGGCGCCGGCGGGCAGGCGGTGCCCGCGGCGGTCCGCGAGGCGCCCGCCGAGCGGGGCCACGGCGATCATCGCGACCGACAGCATCGCGAGTGCCAGGCCGGCGTCGGCCGCCGACCATCCGGGCCGCGCGGCGAGCACGACGGGCACCGCGAGCAGCGTGCCGTACATCGCGAGGTTGCTCAGCCCGACGGCGGCCGTCGCGGCGCCGAAGACGGGGGTGCGCAGCGGCTGCGCCCAGTCCCAGCGCGGGCGGGCGGGGGCGCCCGTCGCGAGCGTCTTGGCGCGCGCCACGCTCGGCAGCGCGCGCAGCGACAGCACGACCGCCGCGGCGACGACAGGGACGTTCACGAGGAAGATCGCGCGCCAGCCGAAGGCCCCCACGAGCACGCCGCCGAGGGCCGGGCCGACCGCCGCGGCGACGCCGACGGCCGAGCCGAGCAGGCCGAAGCCGGCGGCACGGCGGCCTTCGGGCAGCGCGTCGCGCAGCAGCGCCATCGCGTTCGGGAACACGAGCGAGCCGGCGATCGCCTGGCCCAGGCGGGCGGCGATCAGCAGCTCCAGCGAGGGCGCGAGCCCGGCCGCCGCCGAGCTCGCGGCGAATCCGAACAGCCCCCACAGCAGGACCCGGCGGCGCCCGAGGCGGTCGCCCAGCCGGCCCGCGAACGGGCCGAGCGCCGCCATCGCGAGGAGGTACGACGTGACCAGCCAGCTCGACGCGGCGACGCCGCCGCCCGTGCCCGACGCGATCTCGGGCAGGGCGACGGCGAGCATCGTGGAGTTGAGCGGGAGCAGCGTCCCGCTCAGCGCCACGGCGGCGAGGACCGGGGTGTCAGAGGATCCGGACGATGCCCGCATCGCCGTCGACCTCGATCGTCTGGCCGTCGGCGATGACGCTCGTCGCCATGCCGGTGCCGACGACGGCCGGGATGCCGTACTCGCGCGCGACGACGGCGCAGTGGCTCAGCACCCCGCCGGTGTCGGTCACGACGGCGGCGACGGTCGCGAACAGCGGCGTCCACGGCGGCGCGGTCGTCTCGGCGACGATGATGTCGCCGGGCTGGAGGCGGCCGGACTCGGAGATCGAGTGGATGACGCGCGCGGTGCCGCGGACGACCCCGGACGAGCCCGCCGAGCCGCGCAGCTCGCCCGGAGCGCCGGGTGCCTGCGGGACGCCGTTGAACTTCATCGCAAAGCGCGTGAACGGGTCGTCGGGCGGCGGCGCGGTGGGGATCGCGCCCAGCACCGGCGGCGGCGTGATCGTGCGCTGCTGGGCGATCGCGGTGAGCCGGTCGCGGACGACCGCGCGCAGATCCGTGCCGGGCGTCTCGAGCGCCGCGCGCAGCTCTTCGGGCGCGAGCATGAAGACGTCGTCGACGGCGACGATCGCGCCGTCGTGCACGAGCCGGCGGCCCGCCTCGAGCAGCACGGCACGCAGGTGGTGGATCGACATGTTGTCGATGTAGAAGTTGTGGTCCTCGGAGATGACGAGCCCCGACTGCGCCGCGGCGAGCATCGCCTCGAACTGCCCGGCGATCTGCGCCGGGTAGTCGCGCAGCCGCTCACGTGCCTCCGCGATCGCGTGCTCGCGCGCCGCTGCCGCCGACTGCGTCGTGACCGCGGGCGCCTCGCTCTCGGGACGGCGGACGAAGTCCTGCAGGCGCTCGATGACCGGCGACGGGTCCTCCGTCCAGCTCGGCGCGAGGATCGTCCACTTGTCGGCGCGGCGGCCGTAACGGTCGACGTAGTCCTCCAGCTCGGCGAGGAAGGCGCGGCCGTCGGCGCTCGCGTAGAGCGCCGGGAGGACCTCCGCGGCGGGGCGCGACACGAGCACCCCGCGGACCTCGGGGCTCGCGATCGCCCGCCGGCTCAGCGTCCACAGCGCCTGTCCGACCTCGACGGTCATGTTCGGCAGGCCCTCGAGCAGGCGATAGGAGTCAAGCGGTCCGGCGTCGGGGAACAGCCCCCGGTACAGCTCGTCGAACTCGCTGATCGCCAGGTAGGCGGGCAGCACGATCTCGAAGTGCAGCTCCCAGATGCGCAGCAGGCGCGCCCACGTCGCATCGACGTGCGCGACGAAGCGGCCGCGCGGCGCGCGCTCGAGGTCGAACGTCTCCCAGGAGACGAGGTGCGCGCGGACCTCGGGCAGGATCTGCTCGGACCACAGCTCGTCGAGGCGGCCGACAGCGCTGCGCACGGCGGCCTCGGCGAGCGCGCCCTGGGCGGCCATCTCGTCGGGCGTGCCGGTCATCGGCACCATCGCCTGGTACTGGTAGCCGTTGATCGTCCGCACCTCCATCCGCTCCAGCGGCGCGTCGTAGGCACGGACGCCGTGGCTGAAGCCGTGGCCGATCGCGCGCTCGATCATCGCCGACTCCATCGCGGCGAGCGGATCGGGGAAGTGCATCTTGTCCTGCTGCCAGAAGAGCGCCTCGTCGTCGGCGGCGAGGGCAAAGGCGGTCGCGGGGGTCGTCTGCGGGGTCATGCTGCCTCCTGGGCAAGGGTCGTGATCGGTCGGCACTGCAGGAGATGGAGGTCGTCGCCGGTCCAGGCGAGCTCGAGGTCGACGGGGAAGCCGAGGTCGCGCTCGAGCTCGAGCGCGAGGCTCGCCGCGCCGCGCGCCTGGATGTCGGTGATCGAGGGCAGCCGGCGCAGCGGCGCGGGGACGTCGACCTCGCGGCTGCCGCCCGGCGCGCGCACCGTCATGCGGCGCTTGTCGGCGATCGTGCGCCGTGCGACGGCGAGCGACGGGCGATGCAGCGCCCACTCGTCGGGCGTGACCGTTCCGCCGACGATGCTCTCGCCGAGCCCCCAGCTCACGTTGATGACGACCTCATCGCGGCTGCTCGTAAGCGGATTGGCGCTGAAGGCGACCGCGGCGACGTCGGCCGGGACTAGGAGCTGGACCAGGACCGCCAGGTGGACGCCGTCGACGGCGAGGCCGCGCTGGCGCCGGTACGCGCGCGCCCGCTCCGACAGCGCGGAGGCCCAGCAGCGCTCCACCGCGGCGATGACCGCCTCCGCGCCGACGACATTCAGGTACGTCTCGTGCAGGCCGGCGAACGAAGCGGCCGCACTGTCCTCGTCAACGGCCGACGAGCGGACGGCGACGAGCGGCTCGTCGTCCTCGCCGGCGGCGCGGGCGCCGAGCTCGGCGTAGGCGAGCTCGACCGCAGCCGGGTCGACCTCGCCGACGACGACGAAGCCGGGCGGGATCGGCAGGCGGTCGGCGAGGCCGGCGAGCGCGGCGGCCTTGCCGCCCGTGCGCCGTGCGCTTGCCGCGGCGGGGTCCTCGAGCCAGAGGATCGGCTGGTGCTGCGCGAGCAGGTGAACGGTGTCCTTCATCTCTCGCGCAGCTTCTCCGAGCGCCAGCACGCGGGATAGGAGGGTGGCCCGTGTCCCGGGGTACGGGTGGCCACACCCCTCCGGCAAGGGAGCCGCGGGCCTGCGACTTCGCCGCGCTCGGCCGCCGCCGGACTACGTCGCGAGGTACGCGGCGAGCACGGAGTACACGACGAGCTCCGTGACGAGCACCGCCGCGCCGAGCGTGTCCCCCGTACGGCCGCCGGCGACGCGGCGCGCGACGAGCGCCATCGCCGCGGCGGCGATCGCCGCGCCCGCCAGCGCGCACAGACCCGCAGCCACGCCGGCGGCGACGAGCGCGATCACGGCCGCGACGACCGTGCCGATCGCGAGCGTCGGCCGCCCGGCGGAGAACGCCGCGCCGAGCCCTTCCGCGCGCGCGGGCACGACGAGCGTCAGCTGCGCCAGCGCCGCCCAGCGCCCGAGCGCGTGCCCTGCGATCAGCGCGCCCGCAGCGTGCGGTGGCGACAGGCGCGCGACGGCGGCGGTCGCCAGCAGGGCGAACGCGACGAGCGCGAGCGCGCCGAAGGCGCCGATCCCGGGGTCGCGCATGACATCGAGGCGGCGCGCGCGGTCGCCGCGCACGCCGAGCGCGTCCGCGCTGTCGGCGAGGCCGTCGTGGTGCAGCCCGCCGCTCAGGACGGCGGACACCGTGAGCGCGAGCGCCGCGCCGTAGAGGCTGCCCAGCAGCGCCTCCGCGAGCCCGTACGCGGCGGCCGCGACGACGCCGACGAGGCCGCCGACGAGCGGAAACCACTACGCCGCGCCGGGCTCGCTTCCCGCGCGCAGCTCGCGGCGGCCGACGGGGACGATCGTCAGCAGCCCGACCGCCGCGCGCGCCTCGTCGACGACCGACATCTACTGCTCGGCGTCGTCGACGCCCGCCTCGGCGAACGTCGCCATCTGCGCGTGCAGCAGGCCGGCACGCTCGACGAGCGGCAGCGCGATCAGCGCGCCCGACGCCTCGCCCAGGCGCATGCGCAGATCCAGCAGCGGCTCGAGGCCGAGCTCGGTGAGCACGAGCCGGTGACCCGGCTCGGCCGAGAGGTGGCTCGCGAACAGGCCGGCGCCGGCGGCGGGCTCGATCCGCGCGGCGGCGAGCGCGGCGACGGCGGTCGCGTAGCCGTCGAGCATGACCGGCAGCCGCCGCCTCCAGGCCTCGAGCACGGCGCCCGCCAGCGCGGCGAGCTCGAGGCCGCCGGTTGCCGCGAGCATCTGCTGCGGTGTCGTCGCGCGCGGTCCGTGCAGCGCCACGGCCGCCTCGACGGCGGCGCGCTTTCGCTCCAGCCCGACGGCGTCGAGGCCGGTGCCACGGCCGACGGTCGCGCTCGCCGGCGCGCCCGTCAGCAGCGACGCGAGCGCGGCCGCCGTCGCCGTGTTGCCGATCCCGATCTCGCCCAGCACGAGGCAGTCGACGCCGGCGCCGGCAAGCTGCGCCGCGAGCTTGCGGCCGGCGTCGATCGCCGCCCGCAGCTCGCCCTCGCCGAGCCCCGCGGCGGCGGTCATGTCGGCGCTGCCGGCCGCAACCTTGCGGTCGAGCACGCCCTCCGGCGTCGGCCCGCGCAGGCCGAGGTCGGCGACGAGCAGCTCGTGCCCGCCGTCGCCGGCGAGCACGGCGGCGGCGGTCTCGCCGCGCGCCGCGGCGGCCGCGACCTGCGCCGAGACCT
>JAHWJE010000092.1 GCA_019348575.1 Actinomycetota bacterium
GATCACCTGGAGGTTGCGAGCCTCTGCGTTCCGCCGCACCTCCGGCGAGACGCCGTGCGCGGAGAACACGCACGTGGAACCCTCGGGGATCTCCGATTCCTGGTCCACGAAGATCGCGCCGGCCTTCTCGAGCTCTTCCACCACGTGACGGTTGTGGACGATCTCTTTGCGCACGTAAACGGGAGGACCCACCGTGGCGAGAGCGCGCTCGACGATCTGCACGGCGCGGTCGACCCCCGCGCAGTAGCCGCGCGGCGCGGCGAGCAGCAACTTTTGGACCTCAAAGGACATATAGGGGCAGTGTAGGCAGCGTGGCGCAGGGGTCGTCGTGCTGCACGTCCATTCGGGGGGAGGGCCGCATGTACCGCAGTTCGCATCGGTTGGTGGGTTGGATCATGGGAGCGCTGACCCTCGCGCTCGTCGTTCCGGCGCTCGCGCAGGCGCAGAGCAGCCGGCCGGACGTCACCACCGGCGGCGTCGCGCAGCTGACGCCCCAGTCCGCGACGCTGCTCGGCAAGGTCACGCCGAACGGGGCGCGGACGACCTACATGTTCCAGTACGGGACGACGCCGCTGTACGGCGCCATCACGCCTGTCGGCGCGGCCGGAGCCGGCAACAGAGCGATCAACGTGATCGCCGATCTGAGCGGGCTCGCGCCCGCGACGACCTACCACTATCGCCTCGTCGCGCAGAACCGCAACGGCCTGGTCAAGGGCAAAAACCGCGTGTTTCGCACCCGCCCGCAGCCGCTCGGCCTCGCGTTCGCCGCGACCCCCAACCCGGTCCCGTACAACCGCCCGACCGTCCTGCACGGCACGCTCACCGGCACCGGCAACGCGAAGCGCCAGGTCGTCCTGCAGTCAAACCCGTTCCCGTACACGCAGGGCTTCCAGCAGGCGGCCAACGTGCAGCTCACGAACCTCCAGGGTCAGTTCGCGTTCCCGCTGCTGTCGGTCCCGCTCAACACGCAGTACCGCATCGTCGTCCCCGGCCAGCCGCAGGTCGCGAGCCCGATCGTCACGGTCGGCGTCGCCGTCCGGGTGTCGACGAACACCAGCAGGCGGCGCGTTCGCAGGGGCCGCATCGTGCGCTTCTTCGGGACGGTCCGCCCCGCGCGGCCCGGCGCGCAGTTCGCGATCCAGACGCTGCGGCGCGGCGCCTGGCGCACGGTCGCCGGCGGGATCACGCACGGGACGCGCGGCGGCGTGTCGCGCTACGCCAAGCGGGTGCGCATCCGCCGCGGCGGGCAGTACCGCGTGTTCGTGGCGATCGTCGACGGCAACTACGTCTCCAGCGCCGGGCGCACGGTGAGGATCAGCCGGATCTCCTGAGCCGCGCGACGAGCAGGCGGACGGCCTCGCCGACGGCGTCGAGGCTGCGCTGCGAGACGGCGTCGAGGTCGTCCTGCAGCGAGTCGCGCTGCGGGTAGTCGAAGTCGATGATGTCGATCGCCCGAACGCCGCGCCGGGCGAACGGCGTGTGGTCGTCGATGATCTCGGTGCCGAGCGCCTGGTCGGGAAAGAGCGATCCGACGCCGACCGCGCTCGCCGCACGGCGCAGCTCATGCCACAGCGCCGCGTCCGAGCCGGCCTCGCGCGGAAAGCTCAGTCCCTGCTTCTCGGCGATGTAGTCGAGCAGGACGAGCGCCGCGACCTCGCCGTGGTGGCGCTCGGCGTAGGCCCGCGAGCCGCGCAGGCCGCAGGCCTCGAACGGCGTGCAGCCGGCCGGCTCCTCCTCGCCGTCGAAGAGCACGAAGCGCAGCTCGCGCGCGCCGCGCGGGCGCTTGGCCTTCGCGAAGGCGCGCGCCAGCGTGACGACGGCGGCCGTGCCCGCCGCGCCGTCGTTGGCGCCGACGAAGCCCTCCGGCACCGCCTCGACGTCGTAGTGCGCGGCGACGACGATCGCGGGCCTGCGCCCGGGCACCGTGCCGACGACGTTGCGCAGCTTCGGATGACCCGGGATCGCCTCGAAGCGCCCGCGCGGCATGAGCCGGCGCAGGCGCACGGCGAGCCGGCGCAGCGCCGGCGACCCGGCGGGCCGCCAGCCGTACTCCTGCACCTGCTCGCGCAGGAGCGCAAACGCGGCGGCGCCGTCGAAGCGGTCGACGCGCGCGAGCGGCGGCGGCGGTGCGGTCACCGTCGGCGCGGGCTGCTGCGCCTGCGCCGTCGTGCCGCGTTGCTCGTCCGAGCCGCAGCCCCACGCGAGCAGCGCCGCGCTCGCCACGAGCGCGGCGAGGATCGCCCATCGCATGCAGAGCTCCCGCGCCATCGCTACATGAGGGTACGCACCGGCCGTTCGCCGTCCGCGCACCACGCGTTCGTTGACTACGCTGCCTCGCGATGGCGCCGCGCCACCTCGACCGGCTGACAGCAGTCGACGCGTCCTTCCTGCACCAGGAGAGCCCCGTGTCGCACATGCACATCGGCGCGCTCGTGCGAGCGGAGGGCCCACCGCCGCCCTACGACGAGTTCCTCGACTCGATCCGCGCGCGGCTGCACCACGTCCCGCGCTACCGCCAGCGCCTCGTGTACCCGCCCGCCTCGACCGGCCGCCCGCTGTGGGCCGACGACACCGACTTCAACCTCGAGTACCACGTGCGCCACAGCGCGCTGCCCGCGCCGGGCAGCGACGAGCAGCTCACGAACCTCGCGGCGCGCGTCTTCTCCCAGCAGCTCGATCGCTCCAAGCCGCTGTGGGAGCTGTGGCTCGTCGAGGGCCTCGCCGACGGAGGCTTCGCGCTGCTGTCCAAGAGCCATCACGCGATGATCGACGGGATCGCCGGAGTCGACCTCGGCACCGTGCTGTTCGATCTCACTCCCGAGGGCCGGCCGCCCGAGGAGGGCCTCGAGCCGTGGACGCCCGATCCCCAGCCCGGCCCGCTCGACCTGCTCGTCGCGGGCGTCGCCGGGATGACGAAGGCGTCGCTCGGCCTCGCGGCGAAGGCGGTCGGCTCGCTGACCCGCCCCGAGCGCGCGCTGGAGGAGGCCGCGGTCGCCGCCGAAGGGCTCGGCGAGATCGTCTGGGCGGCCGCCAACCCGGCGCCGCCGTCGCCGCTGAACGTCGAGATCGGTCCCCACCGGCGCTTCGCCGGCATCGCCTGCCGACTGGCCGACTTCAAGACCGTCAAGAACGCGTTCGGCGGCACCGTCAACGACGTCGTGCTGGCGGTCGTGGCCGGCGCGCTGCGCGAGTGGCTGCACGCGCGGGGCGTGCGCACGCAGGGCCTCGAGCTGCGCGCGCTCGTGCCGGTCTCGGTCCGCCACCGCGACACCGAGCACAACGGCGCGGGCAACCGCCTCGCGGTCATGCGCGGGCCGCTGCCCGTCTACGTCGAGGACCCGGTCGAGCGGCTCGACGTGGTGCGCGCCGCGATGGACGACCTCAAGGAGTCCAAGCAGGCGATCGGCGCCGAGGTGCTGACGAGCATGCAGCAGTTCGCGCCGCCGACCGTTCTGGCCCAGGCGTCGCGGCTGAACTTCTCCACGCGCCTGTTCAACCTGCTCGTCACGAACGTGCCGGGCCCGCAGTTCCCGCTCTACGTCCAGGGCCGCGAGATGACCTCGGTGTTCCCGATCGCGTTCCTGCCCAAGGACCACGCGCTGGCGATCGCGATCATGTCCTACAACGGCCAGATGAACTTCGGCCTGCTCGGCGACTACGACGCGATGCCCGACCTCGACGTCGTCGGCGAGGCGATCGAGTCCGCGCTCGCCGAGCTCGTGTCGCTCGCCTCGCGCGAGTCGCGCACTCGCAGCAGCTAGCGCGCCCGCCTGCTCGTCCGCCCGTCGACGCGCGTCGACAGGTCGGGCTTGGGCGGGACGCCCTCGCGGTTGCCGGCCTTGTCGACGGCGATCGTGTAGTAGCGATAGCGCACGCCGGGCCTGACGCTGACCCTGAGCCTGTTCGCGCGGGTGCGCTTGATGAGGCGGTAGGGGCGGCGGTTGACCGAGCGGTACAGCTCGTAGACGTCGATGCCGGAGGAGATCACGCCGGCCGGTGCGGGATCCGTGCCGCGCAAGCGCAGCGTGACCGAGCGCGCGCGGCGGATCCGCGTGCGGCCGGTGACCGTCGATTGCGGCGCGCGGCGGTCGATCGCGCGCACGACGTTCACGGCGGCGCCCGCGTCGACGATCCCCCAACCCAGCTCGGCGTTCCAGCCGCTGCCGGCGCGCCGCGACGCGGTCTCCTTCAGCGCGCGGATGACGTCGCTCGCGGTCGTGTCGGGGTTGACCCGGCGCACGAGCGCGGCGATCCCGGCGACGATCGGCGCCGCCATCGATGTACCTTCGAGATAGGCGTAGCGCGAGTCGCCGGCGAACGTCGCCCGGCAGCCGCAGCCGGGCGCCGGGAAGAGCAGGCCCCCACCCGACTCGAGCTCGGTCGCGTTGGCCGGGAACGCCCCGAAGATCCCGCGCGGCCCGATGCTGGGATCGAAGGTGCCGGGAGCGGCGAGCGAGATCTGCGAGCCCCGGCCGGCGAACGCGGCGCGCTCGCCGGAGAAGCTCGACGCCGTGACCGTCAGGCCGCGACCGGCCGCGATGTCCGGCCCGGTGCCCGTCGGCTGCAGCAGGTTGGCGGGATCGCCGTTCTGCTCGACGGGGCTGTCGGCAGCCGCGGCGACGAGCACGACGTCTTTGGCGACCGCGTAGTCGACCGCCTCGACGATCGCCTGCGGCGGGGCGCTCTGCCCGTCGTTGCCGAAGCTCATGTTGATCACGTGGGCCCCGCGATCGGCGGCCTGCACGATCGAGCGCGCGACCGACCCGTTGCTGAGGTCGCTCTTGATGACCAGCAGCCGGCAGTTCAGCCCGGCGCCGACGACGCCGACGCCGTTGCCGCCCGCGCCGCAGGCCAGCGACGAGACGTGCGTGCCGTGGCCGTTCTCGTCGCTGGTCGCGCCAGCGTGGCCGGCGATGGCGTCGTTGTCGATCGAGTCGGCGACCTTTCCGCCGAGATCGGGGTGACCGCCGTCGACACCGGTGTCGATCACCGCCACGAGCGCGTCGTCGCCGCGCGCGACGTCCCAGGCGGCGGGCAGGCCGGTGCGCGCCACCCACCAGGCAAGCGGCGTGCCCGGAGGCGTGCCCGGCGAGGACTCCGGTGCGCTCAGCGCCGGGTCGTCGGGCAGGAAGCGCAGCGCGTAGCGATGCTCGATCTCGACGGAGCGAACGCCCGGTTGGCGGCGCAGGATGCGGGCCAGCGCCGGCAGCGCGAGGCCGCCCGCCGGCCGCACGCTGACAAGACCGATCTGCGGAACCTGTGCGCCGTCGCGGCGCACGGAGTCGAGCGCCAGCACGCCGGCGGCCGCGCGGGCGCCGGCGGCGGACGTCGCCGGCGGGCGGTCGAGCATGACGAGCAGCCGGCCGGTGCGCTCCGGCGCGGCCTGCGCCTGCGCGGCCGGCGGCGCGAGCGCGGCGACGAGCGCCAGGGCGAACGCGGCGAGGGTACGACGGCGGATCACGGGGACGGGATGCACGTACGCGACAAACCCGGCGCGCGCTCAGACGATGCGCCGCGCGTGCGGCGGGCCGGCGCGCCGGCAGCTGCCCCGGCAGCGCGGGCTCAGAAGCCGAGTGCGAACTTCGCGTCCTCGCTCATCTTCTCCGGCGACCACGGCGGGTCGAACGTCATCTCGCTCTTGACGGAGTTGACGCCCTCCAGCGGCAGCACGAACTCCTCGATCTGCTCGGTGATCTGCGGGCCGATCGGGCAGGCCGGCGTCGTCAGCGTGAACGTCACGCAGACGTTGCCGGCGTCCTCCTCGATCCCGTAGATCAGCCCCAGCTCGACGAAGTCCAGTCCGAGCTCGGGATCGATGACGTTCGTGAGCGCTTCCTCGATCTCTTGCAGCGTTGCCACTCGGGTGATTGTATCTACGGTCCCGGTCCACGCCGAGATAGGTTGGAGGAGCCATCGTCACGTACGAGGAAAATCCACCGACGCTGCGCTGCTACGGCGACGAGGACCGCTCGACGCAGTCGCTGCGACGCAGAGCGCTCTCCCAGGCGCTGCGCGCCCCTGACGACGTGGTCGTCGACCTGGCCGGGCTCGCGTTCGCCGATCCCTCGCTGATGCTCGACCTCGCGATGATCGCCCGGCGCCTGCGCAAGGCCGGCCGCGAGCTGATCCTGCGCGGCGCGCAGCCGGACATCTCGGTGCTGATCGAGTACGTCGGCCTGCACCGCCTGCCCGGCGTCGCGATCGCGCCCGCCTGAGCTCTAGCGAGCCGGGAGGCTCGCTGGCGTAGCCTTGACGGGACCATGGCCCTGGTCCTCGTGATCGTCTTCATCGTCGTCCCGATCGCCGAGATCGCGGTGCTCATCCAGATCGGCCAGGCGATCGGTTTCCTGCCGACGCTCACGCTGCTGATCCTCGACTCCGTGCTCGGCGCCGTGCTCTTGCGCTCGCAGGGGCGCGCCGCGTGGGTGCGGCTGCATCGCACGCTCGCCGAAGGCCGCATCCCCGGTCGCGAGGTGATCGACGGCGCGCTCGTGATCTTCGGCGGCGCGCTGCTGCTGACGCCGGGCTTCTTGACGGACATCCTCGGGCTGATCCTGCTGCTGCCGCCGACGCGCGCGCTCGTGCGGCGCGTGCTCGTGGCCCGCTTCTCCGGGCGCCTGGTGGCGAGCGCGACGGCCGGCGCGCAGAGCCGGGTGGGGCGGATGTTCAGGT
>JAHWJE010000093.1 GCA_019348575.1 Actinomycetota bacterium
GGCGGCGCGCTGCAGACGGTGTCGGGCGCGCGCATCGGCAACGAGCTGCGCCTCGCCCTCGACGAGCCCGATCCGGTCGCCGCGCTTCAGTCCGCGGTCGCGCTCGGCCTCGCGCCCTGGCTGGCGCCCGACCGCCCGCTGAGCGAGCGCGCGCTGGAGCTGCTGCCCCCCGGCGAGGGGCGGCGCGACCTGCTCGTGCTCGCAGCCTCGCTGGCCGGCGGCGACGACACGCCGCTTGCGGCCCTCGAGTTCAGCGCGGCCGAGCGCGCCGTCGTGCAAGCCTGCCTGCGCGCCCCCGTGCTCGACGACGCCCCGCGCGCGCCGTCGCAGCTCGCACGCGAGCTGCGCGGGATGCCCGTCGAGGCGGTGGCGCTGGCGGGTGCACGCGGCGCGGCGCAGCCCGCACGCCGCTGGCTGTACGAGCTGCGCCACGTCGGCCTGCAGATCACAGGCGACGACCTGCTCGCCGCCGGGCTGGCGCAGGGCCCCGAGATCGGGCGCCGGCTGCGGGCGGTGCTCGACCTGCGCCTGGACGGCGCGCTGACAGAGGAGCGCGAGGCACAGCTGCAGGCAGCGCTGCAGGAGCTGCCGCCGCCGGGCTCGTCGTGAGCCGTGCTACAAATGAACCGATGCCGACGACCCGTAGACCGACCGTGACCCCGATGAGGTCCAAGAACATCTGGGGCGATCGCCTGCAGCCGCCGTTCGAGGCGGTCGGCGATCACATCGGCGTCGACCTGCCGGGCGGCCGCGCGCTGTTCTGCACGCGCCGCGGCGGCGTCTCCGGGGAGCCGTTCGAGGAGCTCAACGTGGGCCTCGACACGAACGACTACATGCCGGCCGTCGAGGAGAACCGCGAGCGCGTCGCGCAGCTCATCGGCATCCCGCGGGAACGCTGGCTGGCGCCCAAGCAGGTGCACGGCTCGGAGGTCGCGATCGTCGACGAGCTGCCCGAGCCGGGCGCCGAGCCGATCGAGGCCGACGGCATCGCCACCACGCTCGAGGACGTGGCCGCCGTCGTCGTCACCGCCGACTGCCTGCCGGTCGCGCTGAGCGCGCCGGGCGGCGTCGCGATGATCCACGCCGGCTGGAAGGGCCTCGCCGCAGACGTGCTCAAGAAGGGCGTCGAGAGGTTGCGCGAGGCCGGCGTGGAGGACGACATCCACGCCGCGATCGGTCCGTCGATCGGCGTCTGCTGCTATGAGGTCAACACGCACGTGCACCGCGCGTTCATGCGCTACGGGCGCGGCACCGCGCGGTGGAGCAACCACGCGAATCTCAAGAACGTCGCGCGCCTGCAGCTCGAGCACGCCGGCCTCGCGCGCGAGCACATCCACGACGTCGACATCTGCACGATGTGCGCGCCGCGCAGCCTCTTTCATTCGCATCGCCGCGACCGCGGCAACGACCCGAAGGACACCGGCCGCCAGGCCAGCGCGGTCTGGCGCGTCACCGACGGCGACGCCGACGGCGATTGACCGACGAGGTCAGCGGGCTGACGGCCGCGCACGTGCGCGCGAACCTCGCCGAGGTGCGCGAGCGCATCGCGGCGGCGGCCGCGCGTGCCGGGCGTGATCCGGCGGGCGTGGAGATCGTGGCGGCGGTGAAGTACGTCCCCGTCGAGCAGCTGGGGGTGCTGGCCGACGCCGGGGTGACCGTCGTCGGCGAGAACCGCGCGCAGGACCTGGAGGCGAAGGTCGCCGTGCACGGCGACGCGTTCCGGTGGGACTTCATCGGCCACCTGCAGAGCCGCAAGGTCAAGCAGGTCGCGCCGCTCGTGCAGCGCATCCACTCGGTCTGCACCGACTCGGTGCTCGAGCAGCTCGCCAAGCACGCGCCGCCCGCGCTGCGCGTCCTCGTCGAGGTCAACGTCGCCGGCGAGGAGGGCAAGGGCGGTGTCTCGCCGGGGCAGCTCGCGGCATTCGTCGAGCGCTGCCCGCTGCCGGTCGCCGGCCTGATGACGATGCCGCCGCTGGCACGCCGCCCGCAGGACAGCCGGCGCTGGTTCGCGGCGCTGCGCGAGCTCGCCGACGCACACGAGCTGGGCGAGCTGTCGATGGGGACGACGCAGGACTACGAGGTCGCGGTCGAGGAGGGCGCGACGCTCGTGCGGATCGGCACGCGGCTGTTTCGCGCGTGAACATGCAGGAGAACGGCCCGGTAGGTCTAACCTTCGTGAGGTATGGCGTTCCGTGACTCCTGGCATCGCGCGCTCGTGTACTTCGGCCTCGCCGAGGACCGTCCCTTCGTCGACGAGTTCGAGCTCGAGCGCCAGCGCAGCCACGAGGCGGAGCTCGCCCGCGAACGCGACCGCGAGCGCGACCGCGAGCGCGAGGCGCGGATGCGCCCGGCGCCCGAGCCCGAGGCCGAGATGGAGGATCGCTACCGCGAGCGCCCCAACGTGCGCCGGCTGTCCTCGCGGCGCCGCTCGCGCGACGACTTCGACGACATATTCGCCGACGACGAGCCGCGCGCCAGCCGCCCGACGACCGCTCTGCGCCCGGTCGAGCGCGCCCGCAACGGCGGCGACGTGCGCGTGCACCTCGTCATCCCCAAGTCCTTCAACGACGCGCAGCAGGTCGCCGACAAGTTCAAGCAGGCGATCCCCGTCGTGCTGAACCTGCAGGCCACCGAGAACGATCTCGCCAAGCGGCTGATCGACTTCGCAAGCGGCCTCACCTACGCGCTCGACGGGGGGATGCAGCGGATCGCTCACAAGGTCTTCATGCTGACCCCGCGCAATGTGCAGATCTCGGCCGAGGAGAAGGCCGAGCTCATCGAAAAGGGCTTCTTCAACCAGTCGTGAGGGCCGCTCCTGGCGCCTGGGCCGCCCGGCACCCGAGGTCGGTGCCGGCGCACCGTCCCTCGGCTGCCGACCCACCCGGCGATCCGAATCGGCTCCTCGCGACGGCGTGATCTAGGGTTCGGGTTATATGAGGATCGGGCTCATCGGAGCGGGGAACATGGCCAGCGCGCTGGCGCGCGGCTGGGGCGAGCCCGTGCTCGTCCACGACGTCTACCGGCCGCGGGCCGAGGCGCTCGTCGCCGAGCTGGGCGGCGAGGTCGTCGACTCCAATGCCGCGCTCGCAAGGCGCGCCGATGCGGTGCTGCTCGCCCACAAGCCGGCGGGGCTGGAGCGGGTCGCATCCGAGCTCGGCGGGGAGGCGAAGGGCGTGATCTCGATCCTCGGCGGCGTCTCGCTTGCGGCGCTGCGCGCCGCCTACGGCGCGACCCCGGTCGTGCGGATGATCCCGAGCATCCCCGTCGAGGTTCGCCGGGGCGTCACCTGCCATGCCCGCGACGCCGCGTCGGACGCGGCGCTCGAGGCGCAGGCGATCGCGCTCTTCGAGCGGGTCGGGCTCGTCGTCAGCCTCGACGAGTCGCAGATGGAGGCCGCCACGGGGCTGATGAGCTGCGCGCCGGCCTACACGGCGCTCGTCGCCGAGGCCCAGGTCGACGCCGGCGTGCGCGCCGGGTTGCCGGCCGACGTCGCGGGCGAGCTCGTCGCCGCGAGCATCGGCGGCACCGCGGCGCTGCTGCAGGCGCGTGGGATGGACACGCTCGCGGTGCGGCGCGCCGTCACCTCGCCGGGGGGCATCACCGCGCGCGGGCTGGCGGCGCTCGAGCACGCGGGCGTGCGGGCGGCGTTCGACGACGCGATGCAGGCGGTGCTGGCCCGGTGAGCAGCCCTTCCCCGACGAAGCAGGTCGACCGGTGAGCCTCGACGCGATCCTCGTCCTGGCGACCGTCCGCGACTCGATCGCCGACTTCCTGCAGGCGCTGCTCATCGTCTACATCATCATCATCTTCGCGTACATCATCACGTCGCTGATCCTCTCCTTCGGCGGGCGGATCCCGTACTCGAAGTGGTCGAGCGCCGTGCTCGGCTTCCTGCGCGACGTGACCGAGCCCTATCTCGGGATCTTCCGGCGCTTCATCCC
Organism: Actinomycetota bacterium; assembly: GCA_019348575.1. Next base: position 3,942 of record JAHWJE010000093.1, read on the forward strand.
GCCGATCGGGCCGATCGACGTGAGCCCGATCGTCGCGATCCTCGTCTTGCAGATCGTCGGCGGGATCATCATCGGCCTGATCCGCGGGTGAGCGCGCCGACAGCCGCGCGGTCGCTGCGAGGCGCGTGGGCACGTGCCGGCGTCGTGCTGGCCGCCGTGCTGGCGCTCGACCAGATCGTCAAGGCGCTCGTCGTCGGGGCGCTGGAGCGCGGCGAGGAGCGCGACATCGTCGCCGGCATCAAGCTCGTCAACACGCGCAACAGCGGGATCGCGTTCGGCCAGCTGCAGGAGGCGGGCGCGGTCGTCGCGGTCGTCGTCGCCGTCGCGATCTGCGCGCTGCTCGTGTACTTCGCGCGCCACGCGCAGCTTCCGCTCATGTGGCTGCCGACGGGGATGTTGCTCGGCGGCGCGCTGGGCAACGTCGTCGACCGCATCCGTGAGGGCGCCGTCGTCGACTTCCTCAAGCTTCCCTACTGGCCGGCGTTCAACGTCGCGGACGCGTCGATCACGATCGGCGTCGTGATCCTCCTGGTGGTGATGGAGCGTGGCGATCGAGCTCGAGCTTCCGCCTGACGCGGGCGGCGAGCGCCTCGACGTGCTGCTCGCCGAGCGGCTCGGGTCGCGCTCGCGGGCGCAGCGGCTGATCGTCGCGGGGCGCGTGCTCGTCGACGGGGCGACCGTCCGCAAGAACCACCGCGTCGGCGGCGGCGAGCGCGTGCTCGTCGACGAGACGCCCGAGGACGTGCCGGCCGCCGACGCCGACGCGCCGGTCGCACGGTTTCAGGTCGCCTACGAGGACGAGCACCTGCTCGTCGTCGACAAGCCCGCCGGCGTCGTCGTGCACCCCGCGCGCGGGCACCGCGAGGGCACGCTTGCGCAGGCGCTCGTAGGGCGCGCCGCAGGTGGCGAGGAGCCCCGGCGGGCGGGAATCGTGCACCGCCTGGATCGCAACACGAGCGGCCTGCTGGTCGTCGCCAGGGATGACGCCGTGCACCGCGCGCTGAAGGCGGCGCTGGCCGCGCGCGAGATCCGGCGCGAGTACCTGGCGCTCGTCGAGGGCCGGCCGCCGGCGCGCAGCGGCACGATCGAGGCGCCGATCGGCCGCGACCGGCGCCAGCGGATGCTGATGTCGGTGGACGCGGATGCGAACGCGGCGAAGGATGCGATCACCCACTTCGAGGTCGAGCGCGCGCTGGCGCGGGCGACGCTGCTGCGCGTGCGGCTGCAGACGGGCCGCACCCACCAGATCCGCGTGCACCTGCGCGCCATCGGCCACCCCGTCTGCGGCGACCGCGAGTACGGACGTGCGAACGTCTACGGCCTGGAGCGCCAGTTCCTGCACGCCGCGCGGCTGGCGTTCTCACATCCCGTCACGCGTGAGCCGCTCGACGTCAGCTCGCCGTTGCCGCGCGACCTGCAAGACGCGCTGGACCAAGCGAGTCGCCGATAAGCGTGACGGGGCAGCCCGTCCAAAGGCCGCCCCGTCAGCCCCATCGCGGAGCGAGCCCACCGGAGGTAGGGGAAGGGAGGACTCGTCCCGCGCAACACATAACGTAGGCCGGCGCGGAAGCTTGCGTAAACTTGTCCGCTCCCAGACGGACGTCCACGACCCCGCCGCGGTTTGCGACGCGATCCTGCCCGGCTTCTCACAGCCGGGTCGCGCGCAGGGCGGCGGGCTACCAAGCCAAGCAGCATCACCCCAAGGAGCAGGACCCATGGCCCACATCGGGATCAAGGAGCTGCTGGAGGCCGGCGTGCACTTCGGCCACCAGACCCGCCGCTGGAACCCCAAGATGCGCCGCTTCATCCACGGCGAGAACGGCGGCATCTACGTCATCGACCTGCTCAAGACCGAGCGTATGCTGCGCGACGCGCAGGAGTTCGCCTCGGCGGTCGCCCACCGTGGCGGCACCGTGCTGTTCGTCGGCACGAAGAAGCAGGCCCGTGACGCCGTGAAGGACTCCGCCGAGAGCGCGGGCATGCCGTACGTCAACCATCGCTGGCTCGGTGGCCTGCTGACGAACTTCCAGACGATCAACCAGCGCATCAAGCGGCTGCACGACCTCGAGCGCTACGAGGCGGAGGGGCAGCTCGCGCTGCTGCCGACGCGCGAGCGGATGGCGGCGCTGGCCGACCTGACGAAGCTGCGCGCCAACCTCGGCGGCGTCAAGAACATGACGCGTCCACCGGAGGCGATGGTGGTCATCGATCTCAAGGTCGAGGAGATCGCCGTCCGCGAGGCACAGCGCCTGCGGATCCCGATCATCGGCCTGGTCGACACGAACTGCGACCCCGACGGGATCGACTTCGTCGTCCCCGGCAACGACGACGCGATGCGCGCCATCGAGATCGTCGTCCGCGAGCTGGCCGACGCAGTGATCGAGGGCAAGCAGGGCCGCGTCGACAAGCCCGACGACGCCTCCACCGGCCCGCGTGCCCCCCGCCGCTCGAGCCGCTCGGCGTTCCGCGCCGACGAGGGCGGCGCCCCCGCGACGCCGCGGATCGGCGAGGACGCCAACGCGGTCGAGATCCCGGCCACCGGCGGCCCCGTCGAGAACGTCCCGGCCGCAGAGACCGTGGCCGCGGGACAACCGGCTTAGCCGATTCAGTGCGAAGTACACGAAGTGCTGAGTGCTGAGTCCCGGCTCGGCGTCAGCACTTTTTCTTTTTGA
>JAHWJE010000094.1 GCA_019348575.1 Actinomycetota bacterium
CTGCAGTTCCTCCCGCGATATCGGTCAGATCCGCCGGCGGGAGCCCGAGATCGCGTGGGTCGAGCGTCCACTCGCGCGTTTTCCCGTCCACCAGCTCGACGACTCGGGATGGTCCGGAAGTCGATAGCTCGTCGAGTCCGCCGTGGCCGTGGAAACCGACGACGTGCTCGCTTCCGAGTCTGGCGAGCGCCGCCACCATCTTGTCGAGCATGGCGGGATCGGACACGCCCAGCGCTTGGCGCCGCGCGCGCGGAACTGGACCTGGACGCGCACGCGCGCGCTCGGCTGCGCCGGCCTCGTCATCCCGAACACGGTCGTCGAGCGCCCGCGCTGCAGGCGGGTCCGCGTGAGGTGGATCGGCGTGATGTACGCCTTGTAGGAGGGCTTGCGCTTGCCGTTGAGCAGCTGCAAGCCGCTCTGGAAGGTGCGGTAGGCGACGCGCGGGTTGGATTCGCCGCGAACGGGCGCGTCGTCGACGAGCAGGAACTGGCTGTGCGTGCGCACGCGGGGGTTCCTGAAGGCCATGTACTCGGCCTCGTTGATCCATGCCGCCTGGCGGCTGAACGAGACGACGTTGGCGACGAACGGGTCGGGCTTGGTCTGGTAGCCGTACTCGGTGAGGTACAGCGGGACGCCGCGTTTGCTCTGCATCTTCTGCCCGTAGCGGCGGTAGATGCGCGTCAGCTCGCGGCTCAGCTTGCCCAGGTCGGCCATCGACACCCAGTCGGCGGGACGGGATCGGCGGCCGGGCGGCGTCAGCAGCGCGTAGGGGTGGTGGGCGTAGCCGGTGGCGTGGAAGAGGGCCGGGTTCTGCGCGACGAACGTCGCGCTGTCGCCCGGGCAGTCGCGCACCCGCGCGTTCGATCCCTTGAGGATGTTGAGGTTGTCGTCGAGGCAGTACAGGCGCCGGATGAACTTCAGCGCGTCGATCGACTGCGTGATGTCCTTGTCGTTGCGCTCGCCCTGCGGGGCGGTCTCACCGACGAGGATCGTGTCCGTGCCGTGCCCGGTGTCCGCCAGCCCCTGCCAGGCGTTCTGGACGAGCTTGCGGTAGAGCGCCGGCGCGGCCTCGACGAACCTCTTCGCGTTGCGCGGGTCGGGGCCCCACTGCGGCGTGAGCCAGCCGGCCTGGTTGGGCTCGTTCCAGACCGACCAGTAGTCGACGCGCGGCAGGCCGCCGTAGCTTCCGCTGTAGCGGGTCCCGACGGCGCGCACGAACTGGCCGAACTCCTCGGGGTTGGGGCCGAAGGTCTCCTGGATCTCCGCGCGCGGCGCCTCGCCCGCGGCCCAGCGCGGCACGGGCGAGGTGAGGTTGAGGTTCACGAGCAGCCCGCGCGCCTGGGCGGCGCGGATCAGGCGGTCGTAGCGCGCCCAGTTGGCGGCCGGATACTGCGCCGGATCGGCCGCGTCGAAGTTCGGCTTCTGCACCTGGTCGTTGGCCGGCGCGACGACCGCCCAGAAGACCGAGACCCGGATGCGGTCGACGCCGAAGGACCGCAGCGTGTCCAGCGTCGAGTTCATCTGCTCGGGTGTGCCGTAGACGAGCAGCGGGTCGTCCTGGAACGTCGACTCCATCGTCCTGGAGGCGGGCGCGAGCGAGGGGAAGGCCGCCAGCACGAGGATGGCGGCGATGAGCGGGCGAAGTGGTTTCACTGGGCTTTGGTCTTTCGTTGCGCTGCAAGGAACACGGCCACCGCGTCAGAAGAGCGGGGATCGAGGTAGAGCGCCGGGCGAATCGCCGCCAGCGCGACCTTCGGCCGCTGGAGCGTATTCAACTCGAACTCGGCGAGTCGTATCCACGGGTCCGGGTTTGCGGGCTGCAGGCGCACTGCCTGCTCCAACGCGCGGCGAGCGGCAGAATTGCGTCCGGCCGCCGCTTCGATCGTCCACAGCGCGTAGAGCGGGTCGAGCGACAGGGGGTTGATCTCGCGCGCGCGCTGCGCCTGCTCGCGTGCCGCGTCGGCGTCGCCGCCGGCCAGCGTCTCCAGCGCATCCTGGGCGATCGCGTCCGCGCGCTGCGGCTGGTAGACCGTCCAGGCGGTCGCCAGGACGAGCAGCACGGCGGCTGCCGCGCAGAGCGCGCGCGGGCGCTCGCCCAAGCCGGCGCGCAGGCGTTCGCGCAGCGGCGCCGCCCGCGGCGCGCGCTGCGCCTCGTCGCGCTCACGCGCGGCGAGCGGTCCGCGGCCGGCGACCCATCCCGCCGCCAGCAGCGCGACGGCCGCGTTCGCCGGGACGAACCACGTCCAGTCAATCGACGAGGACACCCCGAAGACGACGACGACCGCCACCAGCGTCAGCAGCCCGATCCGCTCGGGCGTGTACGGGCGGCCGCGGTCGCGGCGGCGCAGGCCGGTCGCGCGCGCCGCGCTCGCCAGCCACGCGGCGAGCAGCGCGAGGCTCACGGCGAGCCCCGCGAGGCCGAGATCGGCGAGCGTCTGCACGACATAGCCGTGCGCGTGGCGCACCGCCGGGTCGGCGCTGCGGTAGCGCTTGCGGACGGTCGCGTAGCCGCCCGCGCCGACGCCGACGCCGGGGTTGTCCTTGAAGATCCGCAGCGCCTCGTCCCAGTAGCGCGCACGCACGCTGCCGACGGCGGTCAGGCGGCTGTTGTCGTTGCGCGGCAGTCGCGCCGAGGGGTCGGTGAGCTGCTCCCAGCGCGCCGAGATCGAGCCCGTCAGCCCCTTGTCTCCGAGCGACAGCGCGCCGATCGCGCCGATCCCGGTCAGCGCGAGCGCGGCGAGCAGCGCGACGCCCGCGCGATCGCGCATGAGCTGGGTCGGCGCCCGCTGCGCGCGCGCGAAGCCGATGCCGAGGCCGACGAGCGCCAGCAGGCCGAGCATCACGACGACGAGCAGGCCGAGCTGCAGCCCCGCGGTGTTGCGCAGTTCGACGGGCACGCGGTCGTCGGTCAGCGCGCTCTGACCGAAGGCCCACGCGGCGATCAGCCCGCCGCCCGCGACGCCCGCGATCAGCAGCGCCGCGGCGCGCAGGCGCCGCGGGACCGTCGCGATCCAGAAGACGGCGCCGAGCACGGCCGCGAGCACGGCGCCGCGCGAGAAGGACAGCAGCATCGTCAGCACGAGCAGCCCGAGCGCGGGGTAGGCGAGCGCGTTGAGCGCCTGGTGCCCCGCGCGCCGCGTCCCGAGCCACAGGCAGCCGGGCACGCCCAGCGCCGCCGCCAGCCCGACGCTGTTCCAGTACCCGAACGGCTCGCGCAGGCGGGCGTAGATCTCGTCGGGGCTCAGCGCGCCGGGGAAGATCTTCGTCAGCACGGCGTAGGCGCTGATCACCACCGCCGACAGCGTGATCGCCCCGACGATCGCGCTCCAGCGGCCCGGCATGCTGTGCGCGAGCGCGACCGCCCCTGCGAAGACCGCCGCGTAGGCGAGCGTGCGGTTGGCCTCCAGCCACGCCTCGGACGGGCTCGCCGCCCAGGTGATCGAGAAGGCCGTCAACACCGCGAGCGCGAGCAGGAGCAGCAGCGGCCCGAGTCCCCAGATCCGCTCGCGACGCGGCGCGAGCAGCAGCGCGGCGGAGACGGCGACGCCGCCGCCGAGGATCAGGCCAAGCTCAGCCGGCGTCGTGCGCCCGACGCGCAGCCCGCCGTCGGCGACGAACGCCACGGCGCAGATGATCGCCGCCAGGCCGGCCGTCAGCAGCGTGTGGACGGCGGGCGTCGGGACGCTCAGCGCAGCGACACGCCCGTGGTCGTCAAGCGCGGCGTGCGTTGACAAGGCGTCGGATGCGGAGGCTGCCGATCGCGAGCGTCCCGGCGAGCAGCAGGGCGAGCAGGATGGCCAGTGGCGCCGGCAGGTCGGCGGCCCGGCTCATGCCGGGGGCGGTGCCGACCTTGGCCGGATCGACGCTCGCGTCGGCGAGCGCCATGGGGCCGCTGCGCGTGACGCGCGCCTGCTCGACGGCCCGGCGCTCGCTCTCGCTGGCCGAGCTCAGCTGCTCGGCCGCGGGCGCGCTGCCGATCGCGCCGGCGCCGCCGCCGCCGCCCGCGCCGCCGCCGGCGCCACCGCCGCCGGCGCCGGCGCTGGCGCCCCTGTCCTTGGTCTTGCCCGCGGCGAGCGCCGCCTGCTGGGCGCGCAGGATCACGTCGCGGCAGTTGCCGTACTGGTCGGCATCCGCGGCGAGCTCCCGCAGCGCCGCGCGGTACTCCTTCTGCGCGTACGTCTTCGACATGACCTCGTCGTCGGTGCAGTCGCGGATGACGTCCTCGCCGGACGCAAGCGCGCCGCCGGCCGGCAGCAGCGCGGCGAGGACGGTGAAGAGCGCGAGTTGCAGGCGCAGCGCCGGGGTCGTCACGGGGTTCACCGTAGCGAGCCGATCGCCGTCTCAAAGCCGGTCGCCCAGGCCTCGAACGTGTAGGCGGCGACGTCGCGGCGCGCGTTGGCGCCGAGCTCGGCGCGCAACGCCGGATCGTCGTGCATGCGCTGCAGCGCGGCCGCGAGCGCGGTCGCGTCGCCGGCGCTGACGACGAGGCCGTTGCGCTCGTGGCGGACGAGCCCGCCGGCGACGGCGCCGACCTCGTCGCTGGCGATGACTGGTGTCGACTGGTTCATGGCCTCGTTGGCGACGAGCCCCCACGGCTCGCGAAAGCCGCGCGTGCGGAGCGACGGTATGACACAGACGTCCGCGGCTGCCAGGAAGTTGCGGACCTGCTCGGGCGGCTGCGGCCCGACGAACGCCACCGCGCCGCCGGCGGGGTACCGGGCGAGCCCGGATCCCACGCCGACGAGGACGAGCGCGGCGACGACACCGTCATCAGCGCCGCGCGAAACCTCGTGCAAGCGCATCGCAACGGCTCGCGCGGCGACCTCGACACCCATGTCGACCGCCTCGAGGAGGCCGTCCGCCACCTGACCGAGGCGGGCGTGTTCGAGTCCGGCCGCGGGCCGGCCGGAAGCGCGGGCCTGTTTGCCGAGATGGGCATCCCCGCGGGCGTCAAGGAGGTGATCGGGCGCCGCATCGCGCGACTGCCCGAGTCGGTCGCGCGCATCCTGACGGTGGCCGCGGTGATCGGGCGCGACTTCGAGCTGGACGTGCTCGAGCGGGTCGCCGACCTCCAGGGCGACCCGCTGCTCGAGGCGCTCGAGCAGGCGGTCGAGGCCCGTCTGCTGACCGAGGTCCCGGACGCGCTCGGCCGCTACTCGTTCGCGCACGCGCTCGTCCGCGGCCGCGACCAGCGCGAACGAGCCTCCGTAGGAGATGCCGACGACCTGCACGTGCTCGCCCGCAGCGGAGGGATGGCGGGACAGACCGGCGATCGAACGCACGATCCGGTCGATGTCCCGCTCCTCGAACGTCCTGTTCTTCAGCTCGAGATCGGGGACGAACACGAGCCGGTCCGCCGCGGCGAGCGCACGCGCCAGGCGGATGAGGCGCGGGTCGTCCTTGCCTTCCGGCGCCGCTCCGTGCACCAGGACGAGCGGCGGAGCTTCGTCGCCCGGCACGTAGAGGTCGCCGGTCACGTCGCCGAGCCGCGTCTGCGAGCGCTCGACCCGCTTGGCAAACGGCCGCGGCCACGGTCGCTCCAGCGCGTCCGCGACGACGCCGGCGGCTTTGACCCGGGCCTGGACGGGCGGCAGCGCGGAGGCGACGCCCACGACCAGCGCCGTCAATACAGCGCGGCGCGCGACACGACTCCTCATGGGCGGCACGCTACGGGATGCCTGGCACACTCGCGACGTGAGGACCCTCGGATTCCTAGTGGTCGCCATACTGCTCATCGCGGCGGCGGCGTGGTTGTTCCAGCGCCGCCTCATCTATCTGCCCGCGCGCGGCGAGGTGCCGCGGGCCGCGGAGCTGCTCCCGGGCGCCGAGGACGTCGTTCTCGAGACCGACGACGGGCTCGAGCTCGGAGCGTGGTTCGTTCCCGCCCGCCGCGATTCGCCGGGGCTCACCGTTCTCGTCGCCAACGGCAACGCCGGCGACCGCTCGTTGCGGGCGCCGCTGGCCGATGCGCTCGCCGATGCGGGGCTGTCGGTGCTGCTGTTCGACTACCGCGGCTACGGCGACAACCCCGGCACGCCCTCCGAAGACGGCCTCGCCCGAGACGTGCGGGCGGCGCGCCGCTACCTGGTCGAAGAACGAGGCGTGGCCGAGGACGCCCTCCTCTACTTCGGGGAGAGCCTGGGGACCGGAGTCGTCAGCGAGCTCGCGACCCAGCATCCGCCGGCGGGGCTCGTGCTGCGCTCGCCATTCGTTGATCTCTACGCGATGGCGCGCGAGCACTACCGGTTCGTGCCCGCTCTATTGCTGCGAGAGCGGTACCCGGTGCTCGAACACGTGCGCTCGATCGAAGTTCCCACCGTCGTGGTCTACGGCTCCAACGACTCGATTGTGCCGCCGGAGCAGAGCCGCGAGGTCGCCGACGAGGCCGCTGGCGAGGTCCGACTGGTGGAGGTCGACGGCGCCGACCACAACGACGCCGCACTCCTCGACGGGGCTGAACTGATCGAGGCGGTGGTCGATCTCGCCGTGCGCCTCGCGGGACGCAGCGGGTCGGACACGTCGCACCTCCCCGAGGCGCAGCTCAGGGACCGGAGCCTGTAGAAAATCTCTCTCGCCACCACTCGACCGTTGCTCCAAGGCCGTCCCT
>JAHWJE010000095.1 GCA_019348575.1 Actinomycetota bacterium
GGCGAGTCGGGCCGCGAGACGTCGAAGTTCCACTCGACCTGCACCGCGCCCGGACCGCTTGCGACCACCTCGACCCAGCGCGTCAGCGGCAGCGCCGCCGCGGGCAACGGCACGCGGCGCCCGAGATGCTCGTCGGCGGCGCCGATTCCGTCCAGGGGCTCGCGATCCATCCGGCGATCGTACGCGCCAGGATGGCCGCCGGCGGCGTGACAATCGAGTTCATGCGACCGCTGCTCGTGCTGCTCGCGCCGGCGCTTGCAATCCGCGCCGGCTAGCTCGGCTGCAGCTCGTAGCGCGCGAACAGCTCTCCCGCGTGCTCGCACAGCGAGAGCAGCGTCAGCGCGAGCGGCGCTCCGAGCAGCGCGTCGTCCATGATCGACAGGACGCCGGCGCCGCCGGCGAGCTGCGGGGAGGTCGTGAGAAACAGCTCGTCGATCAGCCCGTTCGCGACGAGCGAGGCGTTGAGGTGCGGACCGCCCTCGCAGAGGATCGAGCGCACGCGGTTCTCGCTGCGCAGCTGCGCGAGCGCCGCCGCCAGGTCGACGCCTCCCGCCGGGTAGCGCAGGTACTGCACGTCGGCGCGCACCCCGTCGATCGAGGCCTCGGAGGCGGTGATGACGACGACGCGCGAATCGGGGTCCTGCAGCAGCGGCAGGTCGGCCGGCAGGTCGAGCGAGCCGCTGACGACGATCGCCAGCGGGTCGGGCTGCAGGCCCGCCAGGCGGCGCTGCTCGCGGCGCTCGGCGTCGCGCACGATGCGCCCGTAGCGCTCGACGCGCAGCGTGCCCGCACCGACCATGACCGCGTCGGCCCGCGTGCGCAGCGCGTGGAACAGCTGGCGATCGGCGACGGTCGAGATCGGCGCGGTGCGCCCGTCGACCGCGGCCCGGCCGTCGGCCGTGTGCACCATGTTGACCGCGACGTGCGGGCGCTGCGCCGTCGCCAGGTCCCAGGGGCGAAGCTCGGCGACGAGCTCGTCGGCGGTCAGCTCGGCGGCGTCCGGCAGCAGCCGCCGCAGCGCGACGGGCGGCGCGTTGCGCGCGGGCGTGCTCACGTCGCCGGGTGCCCGGGCTCGATGTCTGTCTTGACCTCCTGGAAGTAGACGTTCTGCTCCGCGTCGGGCTCGTGGCGCGCCTCGAACGGGTCAAGCCAGAAGCCGACGTGGTCGCCGAGGTCATGGCGCTCAAGGATCTGCGCCGCGAACCAGCTCGGGCAGCCGTCGAGGATCGCCACCCCGCGCGGGCCCTCGTGCCAGTCGCAGTGCTCGAACTTGTCGATCTCGTCGCCGGTCTGGCCCCCGAAGAGCCTGGCGAGCGCCAGCTGCGAGCGCGGCACGAGGTGCACCGCCAGCGCCTCCACGGTCAGCGCGAAGCGGTAGGTGCGGTTCGCGCGCGACAGGCAGGCCAGGAAGCGCGGCGGCTCGAAGCTGCACTGCGTGGCGAAGCCGATCACGCAGCCTTCGCGCCGCTGCCCGTCGGACGCCGTGACGATGAACAGCGGGTAGTCGAGCGATCCGGCGAGCTTGTGGAAGGTCGAGCCGGCGTCGGTCACCCGTCGCACGCTACCCGGTGTGCCGTACGCGAAGACACCGGGTAGCTTGAGAGGCGCATGGGACGACGGCTCATCGGCGTGGACGTCGGCGGCACGAAGATCGCCGCGGCGCTGCTCGACGGGACGACGCTGCTCGATCCGGTGCTCCAGGCGACCGACACGAGCAGCGCCGATGCGCTCGTGCAGCAGCTCGTCGCGGCTGTGCGAGCGGCCGGCGACGTCGCCGCGGTCGGCGTCGCGATCCCGTCCGTCGTGGACTCAGAGAGCGGCCGGATCCGCTACTCGGTGAACATCCCACTGCAGGACGTCCCCCTGCGCAAGGTGCTGCGCGAGCAGCTCGGCGTTCCCGTCTTCGTCGACAACGACGCGACATGCGCGGCGCTGGCAGAGGCCTACGACGACGCCGGGACGCTCGTCGCCCGCCATCTCGTGATGTTCACGGTCGGCACCGGCGTCGGTGGCGGGATCGTCATCGACGGGCGCGTCTACCGCGGAGCGACCGGCGGCGCCGGCGAGCTCGGGCACACGCTCGTCGGCGTCGACCTGCGCCGCGCGCCGTTCGCGCACGCCGAGGACTTCCCGCAGCCCGGCTCGCTGGAGTCGCTGGCCTCCGGGACGGCGCTGAACGAGATCGCCGTCGAATGCGGCCTCACGCCGGGCCGGGTGATCGACGCCGCGCGCGACGGCGACGCGGGCGCGGTCGCCGCGATCGAGCTGCTCGGCCGCCGCCTGGGCATCGGCATCGCCAACGCGGTCAACACCTTCGACCCGGATCTCGTCGTCGTCGGCGGGGGCGTCTCGGCGGCGGGCGAGCTGCTGCTCGAGCCCGCGCGCGAGGAGGCGGTGCGCCACCTGCTGCCCGGCGTCGGCACGCGCACCGAGATCCGCCGCGCGCACTACGGGCCGCTCGCCGGGGTGCGCGGCGCGGCGCTGCTCGCGGGCCAGGAGCTCGAGTGCGAGCGCGTCGAGGCGGCGCGCGCGGCGGAGCTGGCGTCATGAGGATCGCGGTCGGCATCGACCATGCCGGCGTGGCGCTGCGCGACACCGTGATGCAGACGGTCCGGGATGGCGGACACGAGCTCGTCGACCTCGGCGAGCACGACGACTACCCGGACATCGCGCTGGACCTGGGGCGCGCGATCGCCGGCGGCGACGCCGTCCGCGGGGTCCTCGTCTGCGGCTCGGGCGCGGGGGTCTCGGTTGCGGCCAACAAGCTTCCGGGCATACGCGCAAGCGTGAGCCACGATCACTACACCGCTGCGCAGTGCGTCACCCACGACGATTGCAACGTCCTGTGCCTCGGCGCGCGGGTGATCGGGCCTGCGATGGCTGCCGACCTCACGGCCGCCTTCTGCACGGCGCAGTTCAGCGGCGAGGAGCGCCACGTGCGCCGGCTGGGAAAGGTCTTTGCGATGGAACGTGACGGAATGGAGGCAAGCTGGTGAGCCAAGCGGTGAACATCAACCCGCGCCTGTCGGCGCTGGCGGCGACGGGGACGAGCCCGTGGCTGGACCAGATCCGCCGCTCGCTCACGCAGTGCGGCGAGCTGCGGCGGATGGTCGAGGAGGACTCGCTGCGCGGCGTGACCTCCAACCCCGCGATCTTCGAGAAGGCGATCCTCGGCTCGCCGGACTACGACGAGCAGATCGAGGAGCTCGCCCGCGGCGGCGCGCTCGCCCGCGCGATCTACCAGGACATCGCGATCCAGGACGTGCAGGAGGCCGCCGACGTGCTGCGCTCGGTCTTCGACGACCTCGACGGCGACGACGGCTACGTCTCGCTCGAGGTCGATCCGGACATCGCATTCGACACCGATCGCACGATCGCCGAAGCGCGCGAGTACTGGTCGCGCGTCGACCGGCCCAACGTGATGATCAAGATCCCCGGCACGCCCGCGGGGCTGCCCGCGATCGAGCAGGCGATCTACGAGGGCATCAACGTCAACGTCACGCTGCTGTTCTCGGTCGAGGCCTACGCGACGGTCGCCGAGTCCTACATCAAGGGCCTCGAGCGCCGCCACGCCGAGGGCAAGGACGTCGACGTGCGCTCGGTCGCGTCGTTCTTCGTCTCACGCGTGGACTCCGAGGTCGACAAGCGCCTGGAGGAGATCGGGCGAAGCGACCTGCAGGGCCAGGCGGCGGTCGCCAACGCGCGCGCCGCCTACGTGCGCTTCGAGGAGATCTTCCACGGGGAGCGCTTCGCCGAGCTGCGCGCGGCGGGCGCGCACGTCCAGCGGCCGCTGTGGGCCTCGACGGGCGTCAAGAACCCGGCCTACTCGGAGACGAAGTACGTCGAGGAGCTGATCGGCCCGGACACCGTCAACACGATGCCGATGCAGACGCTGCTGGCCTGCGCCGAGCGCCTCGAGGTCACGGGCGAGACGGTGCGCGAGGACCCCGCGCCGGTGCTCGACGCGCTCGCCGCGGCCGGGATCGACATGGACGACGTGACCGACAAGCTGCTGCGGGCGGGCATCGACGCGTTCGTCACGCCGATGGAGAAGCTGCTCGCCGGCATCGAGGCCAAGCGCGAGGCGATCTTCACCGGCCGCCCCGAGACGATCGACGCGTCGCTGCCCGACGAGCTCGAGCCGATGATCGCCGAGCTCGTGCAGCGCGCCGACCGGGAGCGCGTGGCGCGGCGCATCTGGTCCAAGGACGACACCCTGTGGGGCCAGGCGGGGCAGGCCGAGGTCTGCGACCGGCTCGGCTGGCTGAACGCGCACGAGACCTACGGCGAGCAGATCGACGACCTCGAGGCCTTCGCCCGCGAGGCCGCCGAGGAGGGCTACACCGACACGGTGCTGCTCGGGATGGGTGGCTCGAGCCTCGCGCCCGAGGTGCTGCGCCGCTCCTTCGGCGACGCGCTGCACGGCCGGCTGCGCCTGCACGTGCTCGACTCGACGGACCCCGCCGCCGTGCTCGCCCAGGAGCGCGCGGTCGACCTCGAGCACACGCTGTTCCTCGTCTCGACGAAGTCCGGCGGCACGATCGAGACGATCTCGCTGTTCGAGCACTTCTGGGCGCTGCGCCCGCACGGCGAGCAGTACGTCGCGATCACCGATCCGGGCTCCTCGCTGCAGGCGGTGGCGAGCGAGCGCGGCTTCCGGCGCACCTTCCTCAACGACCCCGATGTCGGCGGGCGCTACAGCGCGCTGACGTACTTCGGGCTCGTCCCGGCGGCGCTCATGGGCGTCGATCTCGAGTCGCTGCTCGGAGGCGCCGGCGTCGCGGCCGAGGCCTGTGGCGTCGGCTCGACGGCGGAGGGCAACAGCGGCCTGTGGCTCGGGATCTCGCTCGCCGCCCTCGCGTTGCAGGGGCGAGACAAGCTGACGTTCGTCGTCGATGCGCCGATCGCGTCGTTCGGGCTGTGGGTCGAGCAGCTCGTCGCGGAGTCGCTGGGCAAGCAGGGCAAGGGCGCGGTGCCGGTGACCGACGAGCCCGTGGGCGCGCCGGAGTTCTACGGCGAGGACCGCGTGTTCTGCTACCTGCGCGGGATGGACGAACCCGACGAGGCGCTCGACGAGCAGATCAGGGCGCTGGCCGACGCAGGCCAGCCGATGGTCACGCTGTCGGCGGGCGGCGCAGGCGATCTGGGGCGGATCTTCTTCTTCGCCGAGTTCGCGACCGCCGTCGCCGGCTGGGCGCTTCAGATCAACCCGTTCGACCAGCCTGACGTGCAGGCGGCGAAGGACACGACCGCGAAGATCCTCGGCGATATCGAGAGCGGCGGCGAGTTGCAGGAGCCGCAGGACGCAGGCGACGACGCGTTGCGCGCGCTGATCGGCGAGGCCGGCCCGGGCGACTACGTCGCGCTGCTGGGATTCATGGCGCCCGGCGACGAGGTTGACGCCGCCGTGCAGGAGCTGCGCTCCGTCATCCGGGACGCGACGAAGGCGACGACGACGTTCGGCTACGGACCGCGCTACCTGCACTCGACGGGGCAGCTGCACAAGGGAGGTCCGGCGTCCGGGCGCTTTCTCGTGCTCGTCCACGACGGGTCCGAGGACGCCGAGATCCCGGGCAAGCCGTTCTCCTTCCGGATCTTGAAGAACGCGCAGGCGGTCGGCGACCTCGAGACGCTGCGCGCCCGCGGACGCAAGGCCGAGAAGCTGCGGCTGCACGGTGCGGATCGGGCCGAAGCGGTGCGGGAGCTCACCGCGCGAATCAGGCAGATCCTCTGATGGCGTCGCAGATCGGATTCGTCGGGCTCGGGCGGATGGGCGCGAACATGGTCGCCCGCATCAAGCGCGACTCCGACCACGACGTCGTCGCCCACGACCGCGAGGCCGCGACGATCAAGCGCGTGACCGGCGAGACCGGCGCGCGCGGCGCCCGCTCGCTCGCCGACCTCGTCAAGAAGCTCGACGCTCCGCGGATGGTGTGGATCATGGTTCCCGCCGGCAAGCCGACCCAGGACACGGTCGACAAGCTCGCCGGGCTGCTCGAGAAGGGCGACATGATCGTCGACGGCGGCAACTCGAAGTGGACCGACGATCGCGAGCGCGCCGCGACGCTGAAGAAGGCCGGGATCGAATACGTCGACGTCGGCGTCAGCGGCGGCGTCTGGGGCCTGCAGGTCGGCTACTGCATGATGGTCGGCGGTCCCGGCCGGGCCGTGAAGAAGCTCGCGCCGATCCTCGACGTGCTCGCGCCCGAGACGAGCGAGGCCAGCCGGGCCGCGCTCGGCGACCGCGGCTGGGGGCACTTCGGCCCCAGCGGCGCCGGGCACTACGTCAAGATGGTCCACAACGGCGTCGAGTACGGGCTGATGCAGGCCTACGCCGAGGGCTGGGAGCTGATGATGGCCACCGACGTCGTCACCGACGTCCCGGCCGTCATCGCCAGCTGGCAGCAGGGCACGGTGATCCGGTCCTGGCTGCTCGACCTCATGGTCAACGCGTTGCGCGAGGACGACGACCTGTCCGGGTTGCGCGGCTACGCCCAGGACTCCGGGGAGGGGCGGTGGACGGTCGAGGCCGCCATCGACCATGCCGTTCCGCTGCCGGTCATCACCGCCGC
>JAHWJE010000096.1 GCA_019348575.1 Actinomycetota bacterium
GGCGAGGGCCCAAGTGGTGGAGGGGGGCAGCGCCCAGGCGTCAGCCTGCTTATCCCATGCGTCTCGGTCGTCCGGCGGCAGCGCGGCCATCTCCGCAACGCGCCCGCCTTCGCAGCGGCCCCACTTGATGCGCGTATTGCCGACGTCGGCGACGACCAGGCCGCTCACGGCGCCACCTCGCTGGCCGTCTCCTGAAGGAGCTGGGCGACGCGGCTGACCAGCTGCGACAGGCCCTGCCCTGTCACGGCCGAGATGCCCAACACGTCGTGGCCCAGCTCGGTCTGCAAGCGCTCGCGGACCTCGCCGCTGCCGGTCAGCTCGCTCTTGCTGACGGCGACGACCTCCGGCTTGATCGCCAGCGCGGCGCTGTGCAGCTCCAGCTCGCGGCGAATCTTGCGGTAGTTCGCCACCGGGTCGCTGCCGATCGCGGCGATGAAGTGCTGCGCGGCGGGTGCGCTCAACCCGGGCAGCGCTCCCGGCGCGCTGTCGGTCAGCTCCACGTCGTAGCCCGCGAACACCCCGCGGACGTGGGCGTACGCCTGCTCCTCGCTGCGGTCGGGCGCGAAGCGGAAGTTGACCAGCACGGTGCAGGCGTCCGGGATGACGTTGCCGGCGACGCCGGCGTCGATGCGGACGGCGTTGAGCCCCTCGCGGTAGGTGCAGCCGTCGATCACGACGCTGCGCGGCTCGTACGCGACCAGGCTCGTCAGCAGCGGCGCGGCGGCGTGGATGGCGTTCTCGCCGAGCCAGCCGCGGGCGCTGTGGGCACGCCGCCCCGGCACCGTGACGCGTACGCGCAGCGTGCCCTGGCAGCCCGCCTCCACACGGCCGTCGGTCGGCTCCATCAGCACGGCGAGGTCGGCGTCGAGCAGGTCGCGGCGCGTCTCGACGAGCCGCTTGAGGCCGTTGCGCTCGGCCTCCACCTCCTCGTTGTCGTAGAGCACGAAGGTCAGGTCGTACGACGGCTCGGGCAACGTGGCCGCGAGGTGCAGCAGCACCGCGTCGCCGGACTTCATGTCGCTGGTGCCGCAGCCGGACAGCCGGTCGCCGTCGCGCCGGCTGCGCAGCGCTGCGGCGCCGCGCCCGGCGACCGCGCCGTCGCGCGCGACCGCGAGGGCACGCGCGCCCTGCGTCCCGAGGTCGATGCCGACGAAGACGTCGCTCTCGTCGCTCACAGCCGCTGTGACAGCGGATCGGCAGCGCGGACGAGCATCGGGCCATGATGGCGCGACCGCGTGGTTCGCGGCGCATACGTCGCACGCCCGTCGCCGGACGCTGCGCGATGGGCGAAGATGCACTGGATGGAGAGCGTGCTGCGCCGAGCGCATCCCGACGACGCCGAGGCGGTCTGGGCGGTCTTCGCCGCCGCACGGCGTGCCGCGCTGGCCTACCTGCCGGCGCTGCACACCGCAGCCCAGGAGCGCGCCTACCTCGCCGGCGTGATCGCCGACGGCGGCGTCACGGTCGCGATCGCCGACGGGGAGGTGGCCGGCTTTCTCGCGCTCGGCCCGGCCCGCGTCGAGCACCTCTACGTCGATCCCGCGCGCTGGCGCTGCGGGATCGGCACCCAGCTGCTGAGGGCTGCGCAGGCCGCGCGGCCGGCCGGTCTGGACCTGTGGGTGTTCCAGCGCAACGTCGCGGCGATCGCGTTCTACGAGCGCCACGGCTTTCGTGTCGCGGACACGACCGACGGCGCGGACAACGACGAGCGCGAGCCGGACGCGCTGATGGTCTGGCTGGGCTCCTGACCGGGTAACGACCTCGCGTGAAGAGCGCGCTGATCGTCGTCGACATGCTCAACGAGTACGACCACGAGGACGCCGACGTGCTCGTCGAGTCGGTGCGCGAAGCGCTCCCGGCGATGCGCCGCCTCGTGCGGCGCGCGAACGACGAGGGCGCGCCGGTCATCTATGTCAACGACAACTACGGCGACTGGTCCGCCGGCCGGCCCGAGCTCGTCGAGCGCGCCGCCGCCGGTCGCGCAGCCGACGTCGTCGAGCCGATCGCGCCCGCCGAGGGCACATGGTTCATCGCCAAGGCGCGCCACTCGATCTTCTACGAGACGCAGCTCGAGTACCTGCTGCGCGAGCAGGAGGTCGAGCGGCTCGTGCTGATCGGCCAGGTCACCGAGCAGTGCATCCTGTACTCCGCGCTGGACGCCTACGTCCGCCGCTTCTCGGTCGCCGTGCCGCGCGACGCGGTCGCCGCGATCCAGGCCGACCTCGCCGAGAGCGCGCTGCGGATGATGCAGCGCAACATGGGCGCCGACGTGGTCAGCGCGGAGGACTGCGCGCTGTAGCGGGCGACGGCGCCGCGCCGCCTGCCCGGGGGTGCGCGGCACCTCTGCGCAGCGTCCCGGGCGGCGATCCGGGCAGAACCAGAGGAATCGGGGTAACGACACCTACGAGTTCACGAAGCCGGCTTGCGCCGGCGCGACCCCGAGGTGACCGACATGCCCCAGTTCATGCTTCTGATCTACGGCGATCCCGCCAATGCGCCCGGACCCGAAGAGCAGGAGGAGCAGTACACCGAGTGGCTGAACTACACGAACTCGCTGGTGGCCACCGGCACGTTGGTCTCCGGGGCCCCGCTCGAGGGTGTCGAGGCAGCGACCACCGTGCGCGTGCGCGACGGCGCCACGCAGGTCAGCGACGGGCCCGTGCTCGACTCGCAGGAGATCCTCGGCGGGTTTTACCTCGTCGACGTGCCCGACCGCGAATCGGCGATCGCGCTGGCCGAACGGATGCCGAACATCGAGTACGGCTCGGTCGAGGTGCGCCCGGTGGTCGTCTTCCCCGGCGCGGGCTGAGGGCGCGGCGACCGCTCGCCGGCCGGCGCGTCCTGCGCTCGCTCGTCGCGCTAGCGTCCGGCGCGTGCCCGACCCGCTCTTCCGCCTCGCCTGCGCGCCCGCCGTGCTGTCCGCCGCCCCCGCAGGCTGGGTGACGGCGATGCTCGAGGAGGGCGAGCTCGCGCTGCTCGCCGACGACGGCGGCCTCGACGCGATCACGGCGCTCGCACACGCGCTCGACCTGGTCACCGTGCCGCTGCTGCGCGCCGAGCGGACAGCCGAGCAGCAGGAGGCGACGGTCATCGCGTACGCCGGCGCGAAGCCGCTCGTGTGGATCGCGGAGTCCTTCAGCGAGGACGCGTCGAGCTGGGCCCAGCGGCGCGGGCCGATGACGCTGCTGATCGAGTGCGACGGGCCCTTGTCGGAGCGCGAGCGCAGGCGCGTCGAGCGGTTTGCGGTGATCCTGGGGCGCCAGGCGGAGTAGCCGGTCCGCTCGGCGGCGGCGGCTCCGGCGGCTGCCGCAGGGGGCCGGCGCTGGCGGTCAATCCCGATCCAGCAGCCGCTGCACCGACGCCACCTTGTCCTGCAGCGTCTGCGCCTTGTCACGCCGCTCGTCGAGCTTGAGCACCGTGTAGACGCGCGGGATGCCGTGCTCGAACGGAACGGCGTGCAGCTCGCCGACGATCGCGAGGATGTCTGCGGTCTCGCCCTCCAGCGACGTGCCCATCGCGTGCATCACGTAGCGGACGCGATCCTGCGCGGCCAGCCGCCGCTGGATCTCCGCGATGTAGGCGGACGCCGAGGCCTCGGGCCGGCCGAGGGCGATCACGGTGAGATCGGCGGTGGCCATCGCCGACACGGTTGCACGTGCGAGATCTCGTTGCCGTGATCTGCGACCGGCGGGAGGACTACAGTCGCCGCGTGGACGCGCGCGACAGCGAGGCTGCTGCGCCGGCGTCGTTGTGGCGGCGCCGGCGGCCGGCGATCGCGCTCGCGGCGTTCGTCGCCCTCGCCGCGGTCCTGGCAGCTGTGCTCGCGCTCGGCTCCGGCTCGGATTCGACCTCCGCCGCAGACGCCTTCTACGACCCACCCGACCCGCTGCCCGACGGGCCGCCCGGCGCGATCCTCCGCAGCGCGCCGGTCGCCGACCCGCCGCCCCGCTCCACGGCCTACCGGATCCTCTACCGCTCGCGCGGCCACAGCGGGCGGCCCGTCGCGCTCAGCGCCCTGCTCTTCGTGCCGCGTCGACCGGCGCCGTCGAACGGGCGCAACGTCGTCGCGCTGGCCCACGGGACGGTCGGCGTGGCGCAGCACTGCGCCGTGTCGCGCGGGCGCGCGTTCTTCGACGACGTCGACGGCCTCGCGCGCTTCGTCCGCGCCGGACATGCCGTCGTCGTGCCCGACCTCGAAGGGCTCGGGACCCCGGGCACGCACCCATACCTCGTCGGCCAGGCCAACGCGCGCGCGACGCTCGACGCCGTCCGCGCGACGCAACGCTTCGAGGCCGCGGGCGCGAGCGAGCGCTTCGTCGTCTGGGGCGTCGGCCAGGGCGGCCACACGGCGCTGTTCACCGGCCAGGAGGCGGGCTCCCACGCGCCCGAGCTCGAGCTCGCGGGCGTCGCCGCCGGTGCGCCGATGGCGAACCTCGGGCGGCTGCTGCAGACCACCGCGGGCACGCCGGCCGGCGATCTGGTGGCGGCCTACATGCTGTCGAGCTGGAGGCGGCTGTACCCGCAGCTGCGCCTGGACGAGATCGTCACGCCCTCCGGGCGCGCGACGATCGGGCAGGTGTCCGAGCTGTGCCTGCCGGTCGACCACGGTCGGATCGGTCCGCTGCTCGGTGATCGCGAGGTCGACCTCGACTACCGCGCGCGGGCGCCGTGGAACCGCGCGCCGTGGAGCGAGCTGCTCGCGCGCAACTCCCCCGGCGCCAAGCCGATCTCGGTGCCCGTGATCGTCACGCAGGGTCTCGACGACGCCTTCGTGCGCCCGACGTCGACCGCGCGCTTCGTGCGCTACCTCTGCGGGCGCGGCAGCACTGTGCAGTACCGCCCGTCGCGCGACGTCGCGCACGCCGACCTCGGCGAGAAGACGGCGCCGTACGTGTCCAAGTGGATCGCTCGGCGCTTCGCCGGCGAGGCGGCGCGCTCGACCTGCTGACCGCGGTTTCGGCGCGCCGGCCGCTCGACCTGCTGACCGCGGTTTCGGCGCGCCGGCCGCTAGCCTCAGGGCCAGGATGGCCGCGCAGCCCGCACCCCAGAACCTCGACCCCGCGGCGCTGATCGACGACGCGCCCGAGGACGAGTTCGCGCTCGTCGAACTGCGCCTGGACTGGCCCTACGACCTCGACGTCCACCCTGCGCACAGGCAGCTGTGGCTGCGCTGCTTCGTCATCACGCAGGACCCGCTCAGCTGGATCCCCAACCGTGGCGAAGCGTGGACGGCGGTCACGCTCGACGACGACGTGCTCGAGGTCGACCTCTATCTCACGCTCGAGCTCGTGCGCCGCACGATGCACGAGAGCGGGGGCGATCTCGCGGTCGCGGTCGGCCGCTATGCGACGCCCGTGCTCGCGGCCGCGCTCGAGCGCGAGGAGGAGCTTCTGCAGGGCGACTACCCGCGGCTGGCCGCGCGCGGCGAGGTGCCGCGCCTGCTGCAGGACGTCGACGGCGACCACGGCGCGTTCGGCACGCCGTCGATCCAGGCCAAGCGCTCGTGGAGCGCGGTCGGGCTCGGCGCGCTGACCGATCTCGTCCAGCACGCATTCGGGGAGGTCGATCTGGACCGCTCGAACGTGACGCTCGAGCCCGTCGAGCCCGTCGACGAGGAGTGCCCGGCCTGCCAGGGGCACGCCTTCGGCTACCCGACGAGCCTGGAGGATGCGAAGGCGACGATGTGCGACAAGCACAGGAACGCCGCCGTGGCCGTCAACACCGCACGCCTGCTGCGCGCGCGGGAGTCCAACTACGCCGGCTGGCGCGCGGTCGACAAGGCCGCCATGCGCGTCAACAAGGCGCCGGAGCCGTCCTACGCGCCGCAACCGCCACGCGTCGTCGGGGAGACCCCCGCGCGTAACGAGCCGTGCCCCTGCGGCAGCGGCAAGAAGTACAAGCGCTGCCACGGCGCGTGAACCCCGCTGGGCGCCGGCGCCGCCGCCGCTCGGCGAGCAGCCGCGGCCGTCCTGACCGCGAGCGCTGCTGCTCAGCTCAGATGAAGACGCGCAGGATCGAGATCAGCAGCAGGATGAAGCAGGCGGCGGCGACCGTCCCGAGTATGCGGATGACCCACAGGTCGAAGATCGAGAACGGCAGCTTGTTCGCCGGCCTGGGGCGCTGCAGCTCGGCCATCACCGTGCGCGCGGCCGGCATCGTGCGCACGCCGATCGGCTCCTCGGGCTGGCCCGTGCGCTCGGGCTCGTCCGCGCGGGCGCGCTCCGCGCCGGCGCGCTCCTCCTGCGCGCGCTGCTCCTGCGCGCGCTCCTCCTGCGCGCGCTCCTCCTGCGCGCGCTCCTCCTGCGCGCGCTCGCTCTTGACGTGACGCTGTTGCGCGCGGTACGCGAGCAGGACCTCGTCGCGCTGCGCGTTGGCCTCGTCGCGCTGGGCCTGCGCGGCCGCCAGCGCCGCCTCGAGGTCCTCGCGCGCCCGCAGTGCCGCGTCGTGCGCCTGCTGCATCCGCGTGCGCGTGCGCACGGCGGCCTCTCGCGCCGCGACGGCCTCGTCGA
>JAHWJE010000097.1 GCA_019348575.1 Actinomycetota bacterium
CATGCAGAGACGCGTTGTCCGGTCCGAACTTGTATGTGCCCGCCTGAATCGCCATCGGCGGATCCTATGAAGTTCACCTCTTCTTCGGCCGCTCCCTCAGGCGCGCTCGCGAGCGGGCGAATCCGGAGCGGACCTGGAATACTCGCCCGCTGCTCAGCGCCGGTGCTGCCCGGGCGGCGGCGGTACGGCATGCGAGACAGCCGCCATACCCGGAACAAAGGAGGAGCGCAGCATGCCGACGTTGAACGAGTCGTTCCCGGTGTCCGATCCGGACAAGGCGTGGAACATCGTCAGTGACCTGAACAAGCTCGTGCCGTGCGTCCCCGGTGCACGGGTCGTGTCTGCCGACAGCGCGGAGTCGGTCAAGGCCGAGATCGAGGTCAAGATGGGCTCGATGGGCATGAAGTTCGTCGGCCCCGTGACGATCGAGTCGAAGGACCCGGGCAGCAAGACGGTCAAGATCAAGGCCAAGACGAAGGAAGCCGGCGGGCAGAGCGCCGCCAACGGCGACGTCACGATCGCGATCAGCGGCAGCACGGGCACGGTCAACGCCGTGGCGAACGTCAACGGCAAGGCTGCGTCGATGGGCGAGGGTACGGTCGTGGCCGTCCTCACGCAGCTCGTCAAGCAGTTCGCGGCGAACATCTAGACGATCTAGCCGACCCGCCGGCCGGGCGCGCTCGCAGCGCTCCCGGCCGCGCACCGGTGACCCCCGGGCGCAGCGGCCCCGGGCGCAGCGGCGCCATCTTCTGCGCGCGCTCCCGAGTCGGTCCCGCTCGCGAGGGTAATGTGTCGATGTGGCTTGCACACGTCCCCGCGGGACACACGTGACCGCCTGTGGACGCCGTCAGACGGTGGAAGGAGCGATGCGATGAAGGACGTAATCGAGGACGTCGATCGCTGGGTCGGCGAGGGGGCGCAGGTGGCGATCGCCACGATCACGGCCACCCGCCGTTCAGCTCCGCGCCCGCCCGGCGCGAAGATGGCGATCAACGACCGCGGCGAGGTCTCCGGGATGGTGTCGGGCGGCTGCGTCGAGGGCGCCGTGATCGAGGTCGCCGACAAGATCCTCAACGGCGGCGAGGAGCCCCAGCTGCTCACGTTCGGGATCGCGGACGAGGAGGCCTGGGACGTCGGGCTGCCGTGCGGCGGCGAGATCGACGTCTGGGTGGACCGGTTTCAGCCGTGAGCGTTCATGCGGAGTTCGCGCAGATCGCGCGCGAGGACGGCCGCGCGGCGCTTGTCACCGTCGTGCGCGGCGCGCACAAGGGCGAGAAGCTGCTCGTCCGGCCGGACGGCACGTCGGAGGGCACGCTCGGCGATCCCGAGCTCGATGCCCAGGGCAAGGCGGCCGCCGAAGAGCTGATCTGGGCAGAGCGGTCCGAGGTGCGCGATGACCTCTTCATCGACGTCATCAACCCCGACCCCCGGATCGTCATCTTCGGGGCCGTCGAGTACGCGCAGCACCTGTCGGCGCTCGCACGCGTCTGCGGGTGGCGCCCCTACGTCGTCGATCCGCGCGCGCGGTTTGCGACCCCCGAGCGCTTTCCCGACGCGCTGGGCGTGGTGGCGGCCTGGCCGGAGGAGGCCTTCGAGCAGCTGGGCGCGCCCGACAAGGCGACGTACATCGTGATCCTGACGCACGACCCCAAGCTCGACGACGCGACGCTGCTCATCGCGCTGCGCTCGGACGTCGCCTACATCGGCGCGATGGGCTCCAAGCGCGCGCAGGCGGACCGTCGCGAGCGCCTGCTCGCGGCGGGCGTGCCCGAGGAGGACCAGGCGCGGATCAGCGCGCCGGTCGGGCTCGACCTCGGTGCGACGAACGCGCGCGAGACGGCGCTTTCGATCATGGCCGAGCTCGCCGCGGTGCGCCACGGCCGCGCAGGAGGCCGGCTCTCGCAGTCCAAGGGCGGGCGCATCCACGCCACCGCCGACACGAAGTAGACGGCGCGACCGCCCCGGTTGCCCGTTCGAGCATTGCCCTGCGACGCGCCTCGTCGGCCGTCAGGTACGCGACGCCCGCGGCAGCGAGGGCGAGCCTGGCGAGTGCCGGCATCGGGCGGCGATGCCCGGCGAGGCCGAGCAGCCGCGCGTCGGTCGCCGCCGAGTACAGCGCCGGCGCGAGCCGCGCGTTGCGCGTTGTGCTGCGCATTCGCTCGCCGCTACCGGACAATCCACCTCACCACGCGGGCACCGACGAAGCCGGCGGCGACGGCCACCGGCACCTTCAGCGCCGGGTCGAGCTCGTCGAACCTCGACTTCAGCTCGGCGAGCATCTCGCCCACGTCGATCTGGCCTGTTGACACGGCGTTCGATCCTCCCTTCCGGGTCTGCGCGAACCTGAAGCTGACGGGCCGCCTCAGGCCGTTGGTAGCACGCCCGCGAGCGCGAGCACAAGGTGCTAGACGCATCTAGTTCGGGCAGACGGCTGCGCGATGCGAGGGCGCTACGCTGGACTCATCGAGGTTCCGGTCGCGCCCAGCACGAGCACGCGTGAGCAGACGCAGCTGATCGGTCGCACACCTCGCCAACCAGACATGAGACAGGCCACCGTCATCGGCACCGAACGCGTCGAGGCTCTGCTTCGCGACCGCAGCGAGGCCAACGCCAGGTTCTTCACCGCTGAGGCGGAGCGGCTCGCGCGCCTGTGTCACAAGATGGCCGAGCGCTTCGCGCGCGAGGGCAGGCTGGTGGCGTTCGGCGCGACGCCCGCCGATCGCTCCGACGCGCGGCACGTCGCGGTCGAGTTCGTCCACCCGGTGATCGTCGGCAAGCGCGCGCTGCCCGCGCTCGGCATCTCCGGCGAGGGCGGTCGCGTCGCCGACCAGGTCGCGCTCGAGGCCGAGGGCGAGGACATCGCGATGGGGTTCGGCGACAGCCCCGACACCTTCGCCGCACTCGGCGCGGCGCGCGAGCGCGGCTGCCTGACGATCGCGTTCGCGCCCGGATCGGGCGCCGAATGGGAGTTCGACCTGTCCGGCGTGCAGGACCCGTTCATCCGCCAGGAGATCGTCGAGACGCTCTACCACCTGCTGTGGGAGCTCGTCCACATCTTCCTCGACCATCGCGGGCTGCTCGAGGGCCGCGCGGCCAAGCCGGTGCACGACCCGGGCGCATCGAGCTTCCTCTATCCGTTCCTGACGCAACAGGAGCACAACCTCGACGCGATCCTCGACGACGTGCGCAGGTCGATGCTGCTCAAGGCCGACGAGGTCATGGCGCTGCGCGCGCAGTCGCTCAACGACGGCTGCGAGACGCTGCTGAGCGCCGCGCGCGTCCTGCGCGAGCGCCTCGACGCCGGCGGGCGGCTGATCGCGCTCGGCAACGGCGGCTCGGCGACCGACGCGATGGACGTCGTCGCCGACTTTCACACGCCGCTGTACGGCGGGCCCCCGCGGCGCGCGCTGGATCTCACGGAGGACACGGGGATCATCACCGCCGTCGCCAACGACATCGGGACCGAGGAGATCTTCCAGCGCCAGGTGATCGCCTACGGCCGCGAGGGCGACGTGCTGCTGGCGCTGTCGACGAGCGGCAACTCGCTGAGCATCCTCGAGGCGCTCAAGGAGGCGCGCAGGCGCAAGCTCGTCACGATCGCCTGCGTCGGCTACGACGGCGGGAACGTCGCCGCCGACAACCTCGCCGACCACATCATCGTGACCCGCTCGCAGAACATCCCGCGCATCCAGGAGGCGCAGGCGAGCGTCTATCACGTGCTGCGCGAGCTCGTCGAGCTGGCCGGCTCCGAGAGCGCGCAGACTGCCCCGTGACAGCAGCCGTGTTCTCGACGACCGGTCGCGCGAGCTCGTCGAGTTCGCGCTCGCGATGAGCACGCAGTCCGAAGGGGCGATGCGACGCGTCCGCGCCCGCGTCGACGGCACGGTCCAGGGCGTCGGCTATCGCCCGTTCGTCTACCGCCTGGCCGGCGAGCTGGGAATCGCGGGCTGGGTGCTCAACGACGAGCGCGGCGTGCTCGTCGAGGCCGAGGGCGCGCCCGATGCAGTCCGCGTCTTCCTCGCGCGCCTGAGCGCCGACGCCCCCCCGCTCGCCGAGGTGCGCGGCGTGCAGGCCGAGGACGTCCCCGTCGTCGGCGACCCGGGATTCGAGATCGTCGCCAGCGCGCGCGGTGGCGCGGCGAGCGCCCCGGTCACGCCGGACTCGGCCACCTGCGACGACTGCCTGGCGGAGCTCGCCGATCCCGCGGACCGCCGCCACCGCTATCCGTTCCTGAACTGCACGAACTGCGGGCCGCGGTTCACGATCGTCCGCGCGATCCCCTACGACCGCCCGCTGACGACGATGGCCGGCTTCGAGATGTGCGACGCCTGCCGCGCGGAGTACGAGGACCCGCGCGACCGCCGCTTCCACGCGCAACCGAACGCCTGCCCGGTCTGCGGTCCGCAGGTCCGCCTGCTCGAGCCAGACGGCGAGCCCGTCGAGGGCGTCGAGGACGCGCTGCGCGCGGCCGCCGACGACCTGCTCGCGGGCAGGATCCTCGCGGTCAAGGGCCTCGGCGGCTACCACCTCGCCTGCCGCGCCGACAGCGAGCAGGCCGTCGGCGCGCTGCGCTCGCGCAAGCGCCGCGAGGACCGCCCCTTCGCGCTGCTCGTCGCCGACGTCGAGTCCGCGCGCGCGCTCGTCGAGCTGGGGCCGGTGCAGGAGGCGCTGCTGATCTCGCGCGAGCGGCCGATCGTGCTCGCGCGCCGGCTGCCCGGCGCCGCCGTCGCACCGTCGGTCGCGCCGGGCGCGCCGGACCTCGGCCTGATGCTGCCCTACACGCCGCTGCATCAGCTGCTGGCCGGCGACACCGGGATCCCGCTCGTGATGACGAGCGGCAACCTCTCCGACGAGCCGATCGCGTTCGTCGACGAGGACGCGCGCGAGCGGCTGAGCGCGATCGCCGACCGCTTCCTCGTCCACGACCGGCCGATCGCGACGCGCACCGACGACTCGGTCGTGCGCGTCGTGCGCGAGCGGCCGCTGATGCTGCGCCGCTCGCGCGGCTACGTGCCCGCGAGCCTCGACCTGCCGGTGCCGGCCTCGCTTCACCTGCTCGGCGTCGGCGCCGAGCAGAAGAACGCGTTCTGCGTCGCCAAGGGCGATCGCGCCTGGCCGAGCCACCACATCGGCGACATCAAGAACTACGAGACGCTGCAGTCGCTCGAGGCCGGCGTCGAGCACTTCGAGCGGCTCTTCGAGGTGACGCCGCAGCTCGCCGCGCACGACCTGCACCCGGACTACCTCTCGACCCGCTACGCGCTCGCCCGCGAGGACGTGCGGCTGCTCTCCGTCCAGCATCACCACGCCCATCTCGCCGCGACGCTCGCCGAGCACGGCGAGACGGGCCTCGCCGTCGGCGCGATCTTCGACGGCACGGGCTACGGCACCGACGGCACGGTGTGGGGCGGCGAGATCCTCGTCGGCGGGCTGGACCGCAGCGAGCGCCGTGGGCGGATCCGGCCGATCAGGATGCCCGGCGGGGAGCGCGCGATCGCCGAGCCGTGGCGGATGGCGGCGGCCTGGCTGACCGAGCTGCGCGCCCCGCTGCCGCCGGCGTTCGACGCCATCGCGCAGCCGCGCTGGAACATGGTCGCGCGGATGGCGAGCAACGGCATGGGCTCGCCGTTGACGTCGAGCGCCGGGCGCCTGTTCGACGCGGTCGCGGCGCTCTGCGGCGTGCGCCTCGAGGTCTCCTACGAGGGCCAGGCGGCGATCGAGCTCGAGGCGCTCGCGGACCGCAGGGCGGTCGATCCCTACCCGCTGGAGCTCGAGCATCACGCCCCGTCGATCGCCCTGGACGTGCGCCCGACGATCCTCGCGGTGCTCGGCGACCTCGCGGCCGGCGTGCCCGTGAGCACGATCTCGGCGCGCTTTCACGCCGGCCTCGCGGCCGCGACGGTCGAAGCGGTCGTGCTCGTCGCCGGGCGCGAGGAGCTCGACCTCGCGGTCCTGTCGGGCGGCGTCTTTCAGAACCGCCTGCTGCTCGAGCTCACGGCGGCGGGCCTGGAGGGGGCGGGGCTGCGCGTGCTCGTGCCCGAGAAGCTCCCTCCGAACGACGGTCAGATCGCGTTCGGCCAGGTCGCCGTCGCCGCGGCCCGGCTCGCGACCGGCTGAAGTCGCCGTCGGTGGACCTCGACGAGCTCGCGCTCGTCTGCGCCAGCACGCCCCTCAAGCTGCCCGACACCGTCGCCGAGATGCGCCGCCGACGAGATGACTCACCGCGGCGACGCTGATGCTAACGTCGGCCCGTGAAGGCCAACCAAGCCGATGCGAAGGGATCGCAGCTCCCGAACGCGGGTGCGGCCGCGCTCGACCTCCGCCTTGGCACGTCGCGTCGTGACAGCCGGGGCGAGTGATGGCTGAGGTCGTCTTCGAGGGGATCGGCAAGGCGTATCCGGACGGCACGCGCGCGGTGCGCGATTTCGATCTCGACGTCGGCGAGGGCGAGTTCGTCGTGCTCGTCGGTCCGTCGGGCTGTGGGAAGACGACGGCG
>JAHWJE010000098.1 GCA_019348575.1 Actinomycetota bacterium
CGGCATCTCGGGCCACGGCGCCTGGCGGTGACGCGCGACCTCGGCGGCGGCGTAGGCGTAGGGATCGGCGGGCTCGTCGCCGAGCGACCAGCGCACGACCTTGCGCGGGCGCACCCCGATGAAGCTGTAGCGCCCGACCTGCTGGCCGCGCTCGGCCGACTCGAGCAGGAACGACGCGTTCTGCGGCTCGCGGCCGCGCAGCTTCAGGAACGCCGAGACGGGCGTCTCGGTGTCGTCGATGAACGAGTGGCGCAGCGGGATGAGGTTGTAGTCGCGCGCGAGCTCGCGCACCTCGCCGAGCGACGGCTCGACGGGCAGCGACGCGGTGTCAGGAGCGACGGCCATTGAGCACGCTCTGCGCGTCGGCGAGCGAGCGCTCGCGCCCGCGCAGCAGGACGGCGAGGTGGTACAGGACGTCGGCGGCCTCGTCGTCGACGCGCTCGTCGGTCTCCTCGCGGACGGCGCGCACGACCTCCTCGGCCTCCTCGCGCACCTTCTCCCCCGCGAGCTCGGGATCCTCCAGGAGCGTCACGGTGTAGGAGGCCGGCGGCCGCTCGGCGGCGCGCTGCGCCAGCGTGCGCTCGAGGATCGGCAGCGCCTCGTGCGGCGCCGGGGGCTCGAGGTCGCCGTTGTGAAAGCACGTGCGCCGGCCGGTGTGGCAGGCCGGGCCGGCCGGGTCGACGAGCGCCAGCAGCGCGTCGCCGTCGCAGTCCAGGCGCAGGGCGCGAACGGCCTGCGTGTTGCCGCTCGTCGCGCCCTTGTGCCACTGCTCCTGGCGCGAGCGGCTGTAGAGGTGCAGCTCGCCGCTCTCGCGCGTGCGGCGCACGGCCTCGGCGTTGGCGTAGGCGAGCGTCAGCACCTCGCCGGTGCGCCAGTCCTGCACGATGACCGGCACGAGGCCCTGCCTGTCGTAGGCGATCTCCATGAGGGCTGGAAGTGTAGGTGGAGCGCCGCGCCGCCCGGCCGGCGACGCGAGCCCGGAGCAGAACGACGACGGCCGCCCCGGAGGGCGGCCGTCGCGGTACGTTCGTGTACGTCTGCGTTACATCCGTGTAGTCCTGTGAGCTGCGTGCTACGCGTCGGCGTCGCGGTCGGTCAGCGTGACCTTCTTGATGTCGGGCGTCGCATAGCGGTCGGCGGTGCTCGTGCCGGCCGGCGCGCAGCGCTTCTTCGTGAGCTTGATCTTGCCGCTGACCTTGACCCTGTCGCCGACGGAGGGCGTGTCGGTGCCCTCGTAGCCCTTGAGCTTCAGCGTGAAGGTGTCCGTGGCGGCGATCGTCAGGGTCGCGCCCTTGACCTGGACGCCCTTCTTCGTGGCGTTCTGGTCGTCGATCTCGCCGGACTTCGCCGCGTGGCTGTTGGCCGCGGTGACCTTCAGGGTGATGGCGGCCTCGTTGGCCGGCGTGGCAGCGTCGTCGGCCGTGACGCTGACGAGCGTCCCGCTGACCTGATAGCCGACGCTGTGCGTCTTGCAGTTCTTGGCCTTGCCGTTCGTCTTGCCGGACGCGTGGTCGCCCTTCGCGGCAAGTCCTGCCGTCGGAGCGGCGAGCAGCGCGCCTGCGGCGACCAGCGTCGCGATCATCCTTGCGTTGTCGAGCATCGTTCTCCTTGTGTCCGTTCTGGCTTACCTGCTTCAACAGCCGCCGAGCGCGAAGGTTGGCCGGTCGGCACGGGCGGCCGCGCCAGCGTCGCGGCGGGCGCGGCCCCCGTGTCGCGCTCCGCGCGGGTCCAGGCTCAGCGCAGCGTGATCGTGCAGCGCCGCCGGGCGTGGTCGGTGGCGCACTCGGCGACGCGGCGGCCGTCCGACGCGCCGGTCAGCACACCGTCGATCGCGGCCGCCGCCAGGCGGCAGATCAGCTCCTGCACCTGCTGTTCGCGGTCAGCGGCTTCGCGATCCACGCGGTGACCGCCCGTACCCGCGAGCGCTCGCGGTCCGCGCGGCCGGGGCACCCCACCACAGCCTGGTCGTCGCGCGCGCAGCGCGGCAGCGGCTGCGTCGAGATCGATGAGCGGCCCCGGCCGGTGACGTGCCGGGGCCGCTTCACGCTCAGCCGGACCGGATGGCGATGCGCCGGCGCTTGGCGTGCTCGGGCTTGGGGACGCGCACGGTCAGAACCCCCTGATCGAGCGTGGCCTGCACGTCCTCGGTGTCGCTCACGCCCGGCAGGTTGACGCGGTAGTCGAAGTGCCCGACGCGGCGCGTCGTGCGACGCAGGATGCCGCGGCGCTTGCGCTCCTCGATGTCACCGCTGATGCTCAACTCGGTGCCGTGCAGCTCGAGGGCGATGTCCTTCTCCTTCATCCCCGGTAGCTCGGCTTCGACGATCCAGGCGTCGTCGGCCTCCTCGACGTCGACCGCGGGCGCCCAACCAAGCCCGGTCTCGAGAGCCGCGCCGCTCGGCTGCCAGATCGACTCCATCACGCGATCCAGGCGATCGCGCAGCTCCTGGAGCTCGCGCCACGCCTCGGAGCGTGCGGGGGGCGCCGCCGCGGGCGCCGGAGCGGGACGTTCGTCGTCTTGGTTTCGACGCAGCATCGGCAGTGCCATGTAAATCACTCCTTTCGTTCGCCTGGAGCCACCCGCTGCGCGCTGGTGGCGGGTGCAGCGTGGTCAATAGGCCCGGCGCGGCGCCGAACAATGCCTGCGCCGTCACTGACGTGAGCCGAGCGGGCGTCGCGGTAGCCTTCTCGGGCTGCGGACGTCGCCGTCGAGCGAGGTCCTTCCCATGTCTGACCTGTCATCCACGCCACCGCACGCCGCTGCGGCCGAGCAGACGGAAGGCCCGGAGGAGCTGCGAGCCGAGCTCTCGCGCGGCCAGGAGCTCGACCGCGGCCTCGCGCGGGATCTGGGGAGGCACGCGCCCGTGCGCAGCAGTGGCGCCGGCGACTACATCGCCATGCTCGGCCGGCGCCCGCCGCTCTCCGAGGCGGCCGAGCATCGGCTCGTGCTCGCGGCGAAGAGCGGCGATCGGGCGGCGCGCGCGCAGCTCGTCGGGGCGTTCATGCCGTTGATCTCGATGACTGCTCGCACCTACCGCAGCGGCCACGTCCAGCGCCTGGAGCTGCTGCAGGAAGGGGTCGTGGGCCTGCTGCGCGCCCTCGAGCGCTTCGATCCCGATCGCGGCGTCCCGTTCTGGGGGTACGCGACGTGGTGGGTGCGCCAGGCGATGCAGCAGCTCGTCGCCGAGCTCACGCGTCCGGTGGTCCTCTCCGATCGCGCGCTGCGTCATCTGGCGCGGCTGAAGCAGGCCCATCACGACGCCGTCCAGGACAGCGGTCGCGAACCGACGCGCGACGAGCTCGCGACGACGACGGTGCGCGTGCGCGGCCTGCGCCTGCACGGGGCCGACCCCGACGCGGTGCGCCTGCGCTACCACGCGCCGGCGCTGCGCTGCCGGCTGGACGGGAATCGAATCCACCTCGACGAGCCGTTCGACGGCGCGGCGCCCGGGCAGACGGCGGTCTTCCTGCGCGGCGACGCGATCGTCGGATGCGCCACAATCGCCGCGTGATGATCACGTCGACCGACGAGATCCGCGAGACGTTCCTGCGGTTCTTCGAGGAGCGCGACCACCGGCGCCTGCCGTCGGCGTCGCTCGTGCCGTCGGCCTACGACCCGTCCGTGCTGCTCACGACGGCGGGGATGCATCCGCTCGTGCCGTACTTCCGCGGCGAGGAGAAGCCGCCGCACCCGCGCCTGACGACGGTCCAGAAGTGCTTTCGCACGACCGACATCGACAACGTCGGCAACACCGCGCGCCATCTGACCTTCTTCGAGATGCTGGGGAACTTCTCGATCGGCGACTACTTCAAGCAGGAGGCCGTCGAGTGGGCCTGGGAGCTGTCGCTCGACGGGTTCGGCTTCGATCCCGACGACATCTGGATCTCCGTCTTCGAGGGCGACGAGGAGCTCGGCCTGGGGCCCGACGAGGAGGCGATCGAGGCCTGGCTGTCGGTCGGCGTGCCGCGCGAGCGGATCGTCCTGCTCCCCCGCTCGGAGAACTTCTGGCAGGCCGGCGACAGCGGGCCCTGCGGGCCGTGCAGCGAGCTGTACCTCGACCGCGGGCTGGACTTCGGCAGCGCCGACGACCGGCCGGGCGGCGAGAACGAGCGCTTCCTGGAGTACTGGAACCTCGTCTTCACGCAGTACGACCTGGGCCGGGACGACGCCGGGCGCCCGACGCTCGCGCCGCTGCCGGCGAGCAACATCGACACCGGCCTCGGCCTGGAGCGCATGGCGGTCATCCAGCAGGGCGTGCAGACGGTCTTCGAGACCGACACGTTCGCGCCGCTGATGGCGCTCGGCCGGGAGCTGGCGTCGCGCGATCCCGACGAGCGCGCGCTGCGGATCCTCGCCGACCACTCGCGCGCGATGACGTTCCTGATCGCCGACGGCGTCGTGCCCTCCAACGAGGACCGCGGCTACATCCTGCGGCGGATCATGCGCCGCGCGATCCAGCAGGGCAACCGGATCGGCATGCAGCCGGGCTTTCTGCCGCGCTTCGCCGAGCGGGTCGTCGAGATCATGGGCAACGCCTATCCCGAGCTCGAGCGCGAGCGCGAGCCGATCATGCGCTGGGTGCGCTCCGAGGAGGAGGGCTTCGGCCGCACGCTGGAGCAGGGCACGAAGCTGCTCGAGGAGGTCATCGAGCGCTCGCGTCGTAGCTCGCGCCCGGGCATCCCCGCGATCGACGCCTTCAAGCTGCACGACACCTATGGCTTTCCGTTCGAGGTGACGCGCGAGCTCGCGCTCGAGCAGGGCCTGGAGGTCGACACGACCGGCTTCGACGCGCTCATGGAGGAGCAGCGCGCCCGCGCCCGCGCGGGCAGCCGGGCGGAGGCGACGTCCGCGGGCGGCGTCCGCGAGCAGGCGCGGGCGCTGTCGCGCGAAGCGGGCTTCGAGACGGACTTCACGGGCTACGAGACGCTCGAGCAGCGCACGACGATCGGCGCGGTAACGGGTGCCGGAGGGCGCGAGCGCCTGCTCGTCAAGCTCGCAGAGTCGCCGTTCTATGCGACCGGCGGCGGCCAGGTCGCCGACAGCGGGACGATCGAGTGCGAGGCCGGCGACTGCGCGACGCGCGTCGTCGACGTCGTGCGCGTCGGCGACGACCAGGCCGTCGTCGTCGAGCTGCAGCGCGGCGAGTTGCACCCCGGCGAGCGCGTCGTCGCGCGCGTGGACCGCGCCGCGCGGATGGCGACCGCCGCCAACCACACCGCGACGCACCTCCTGCATGCCGCGCTGCGCGAGCGCCTCGGCACGCACGTGCGCCAGGCGGGCTCCTACGTCGGGCCCGACAAGCTGCGCTTCGACTTCTCCCACGGCGAGCGCATCTCGCCCGAGGACCTGCAGGCGATCGAGGATCGCGTGAACGAATGGGTTCTGCGCAACGACGAGGTGCGGCCGATCACGACGACGCTCGACGAGGCGCGCGCGCTCGGCGCGATGGCGCTCTTCGGCGAGAAGTACGGCGACGTCGTGCGGGTCGTGCAGATCGGCGACGGCCACTACTCGCGCGAGCTGTGCGGCGGCACGCACGTGCGCTCGACCGCCGAGATCGGCGTCTTCAAGCTGCTCGGGGAGAGCTCGAGCGCCGCCAACGTGCGCCGCATCGAGGCGATCACCGGTGCCGCGGCGGTCGCCGAGCTGCGTGCCGCCGACGCCAGGGCGCGCGAGGCCGCAGCGCTGCTGAAGACCGACGTCGAGCGCCTTCCGGCCGCGGTCTCGGAGCTGCGCGAGCGCGCCAGGCAGGCGGCGAAGGCGGCGTCGGCCAACGGCGCCGCGACGGCGGTCGACGCCGATGCGCTGGCGGCCGGCGCGACGCAGGTCGCCGGTGCCGACGTCGTCGCGCAGATCGTCGCCGGCGCGGGCGGCGCGAAGGAGCTCATGGACGTCGCCGACCGCGTCAAGGGCAAGCTGGGGAAGGAGTCGGTGACCGTGCTCGGCGCGGCCGTCGACGGGCGCGTGCACCTCGTCGCCGCGGTCACGCCGGCGCTCGTGACGCGCGGCGTCAAGGCCGGCGCGGTCGTCAAGGCGGCCGCCGCCGCCGCCGGCGGAGGGGGCGGGGGACGCGACACGATGGCCCAGGCCGGCGGTCGCGATCCTGACAAGCTGCCCGAGGCGATCGCCGCCGCGCGCGCGGCGATCGAGGCGGCGCTCGACCACTAGATGTCGCTCGAGCCGGCGGCGCGGGTTCTCGCCCTCGACTACGGGATCGCCTGCTGCGGCTGCGCGGTGAGCGACCCGACCGGCGTTCTCGCGACGCCGATCGAGCCGGTGCTGCGACCGGCGACGCGCAAGGGTCTCGCGCGCGTCGTGGACCTCGTGCGCGAGCGCGAGGTCGGCCGCATCGTGGTTGGCCTGCCGCTGTCGCTGTCGGGCGCCGACTCCGCGCAGACGCGGGAGACGCGCGCATGGGCGGCGCGCCTCGCCGAGCGCGTCGACGTGCCGGTCGAGCTCTACGACGAGCGCTTCACGACGCTGC
>JAHWJE010000099.1 GCA_019348575.1 Actinomycetota bacterium
GGACGACCACGGCGAACGCGCGCCCCGCGCGTGCCCGTCACGGCGTGCGCCTGCGCAGGGTCGCGGCGCCGAGCACGAGCGCGAGCACGATCGACGCGCAGATCACGGTGACGTCGATCCAGAAGCGCTCGTCGACGTCGTCGGCGGCGACCTTGGCCAGCGCCTCGTAGGCGTAGGTGAGCGGCAGCGCGTCGGAGAGCGTCTGCAGCAGCTGGGGCATGCGTTCGCGCGGGACGAACAGCCCGCCGAGCAGCAGCTGGGGCAGGATGAATGCGGGCATGAACTGCACGGCCTGAAACTCGCTGTGGGCAAAGGCGCTGAGCAACAGGCCGAGCGCCATGCCGACGATCGCGTTGGCGATCGCGAGCACGATCACCGCCCAGACCGGCCCGGCTGTCGGGATGCCGAGCAGGCCGAACGCGACCCCGGCGGTGATCGTTCCCTGGACGGCGGCGACGGCGGCGAAGGCCAGCGCGTAGCCGGCGAGCAGGTCGAGCTTGGCCAGCGGCATCGACATCAGCCGCTCGAGCGTTCCCGTGCTGCGCTCGCGCAGCATCGCGATCGAGGTGATCAGGAACATGAGCACGAGCGCAAACAGCCCGACGAGCGGTGCGCCGATGCGCTCGAAGCTCTGCGGCTGCTCGTCGAAGACGTACTTCAGCAGCGCGATGAGTGCGGGCGGAACGACGAAGATGAGCGCCAGCGTGCGATGGTCGCGGCGCAGCTGCGCGCCGACGCGCCAGGCGGTGGCAAGCGTGACGCGCGCGCTCATGCCCGCCGTGCCAGCTCGATGAAGGCCTGCTCGAGGTCGTCGCTGCCGGTCTCGCGCAGCAGCTGGTCGGGCGGTCCGCTGGCGACGATTCGCCCCTCGCGCAGGAGCACGAGCTCGTGGCAGCGGCTGGCTTCGTCCATCACGTGCGTCGAGACGAGCAGCGTCACGCCCCGCGCGGCGAGCGCATGGAACGTCTCCCACAGGCCCTGGCGCAGGACGGGATCGAGCCCGACGGTCGGCTCGTCGAGGACGAGCAGCTCGGGCTCGCCGAGCAGCGCGACGGCCAGCGACGCGCGCGAGCGCTCGCCGCCGGACAGCGTCGCGGCGACGCGGTCAAGCTCGTCGCGCAGGTCGACCGTCGCGACGACCTCCTCGATCCGTGCCGCCGGGACCGCCAGCACCCGTGCGAAGTAGGTGAGGTTCTCGCGCACCGTCAGGTCGGCGTAGATCGACGGGGCCTGCGTGACGTAGGCGACGCGGCGGCGCAACTCGGGCGCTCCGGCGGGGCGGCCGAGAACGGTCACGTCGCCGCCGTGCACGACCTGCACGCCGACGAGGGCGCGGATCAGCGTCGTCTTGCCCGATCCGCTCGGTCCGAGCAGGCCGGTGACGGCGCCGCGAGAGATGGTCAGCGAGATGCCGCGCAGGACGGGCTTGCCGCCCCGGCGGACGTCGAGATCCTGCACGGTCGCGGCGACGTCCTCGCGCGTTCGTTGTGGAGCTATCGTTGGCATAGTGGCTTATTCTGTAGCTGATGAATTCTGTGCGCAAAGAAATACCAGATGATCGCGGCCGACGTCAAGCGGCACGCCGTCGGCACTCCCCGGGCTACGTTCGGCGGGGCATCTGATGACCCGCCGCAGCGGGCGCCGCCCGGGCGACAGCGGCACGCGCGCAGCGATCCGCGCCGCCGCCGGTCGCCAGTTCGCCGAGCAGGGCTACGACCGCACCTCGCTGCGCTCGATCGCTCGCGAAGCCGGCGTCGACCCGGCGCTCGTCGCCCACTTCTTCGGCACCAAGCAACGGCTCTTCGTCGACGTCGTCGAGCTGCCCTTCGACCCCGAGCAGGTCGTGCCGGTCATCTTCGCCGGCGACCGCGAACAGACCGGCCGGCGCCTCGCCGACTTCCTGCTCGCCACGCTCGAAGACCCCGAAGCTCGTCGCCGCATCACCGGCCTCGTCCGCGCCGCAGCGTCAGAGCCCGAAGCCGCAGACATGGTCCGCGCGCTCATCACGCGCGAGGTCTTCGCGCGCATCGTCGAGGCGCTCGCGGTCGACGACGGCGACCTGCGCGCCAGCCTCGTCGGCTCGCAGGTCGTCGGCCTCGTGATGGCCCGCTACATCGTCGGCATCGAACCGCTCGCGTCCCTGCCCGCAGAGACCGTCGCCGCCGCACTCGCGCCGAACCTGCAGCGCTACCTCACCGGGCCCCTCGACGCAGCGTGACCGCCGCGCCGTCGCGCGGGCGCCGCGTCCGTGGTGCGCCAGTCGGCACGCCGCTCAGCTGCGCTCGATGAGCTCGATCCGGTAGTCGTCGGGGTCGCGCACGAAGCACAGCAGCGAGCCGCCCTCGCGGACGCGGTAGGGCGGCTTCTCGGGCTCGATGCCCTGCTCGGCCAGCGCCGCGAGCGTCTCCTCCATGTCGGTGACGGTCAGCGCGATGTGGTTGTAGCCGGTCCCGTGCGTGTACTCGGACACGCCGTGGTTGTAGGTCAGCTCGAGCCGGTCGCCGTCGCCGGGGAGCCCCATGAAGACGTTGATCGCCTCGTCGCGGATCGGCTTGCGGCTGCGCTCCTCGAAGCCGAGCGCCCTGTAGAACGCCACGGATCGGTCGATGTCACCGATCCTGTAACAGGTATGGATCAGCTCGACGGCAGTCATCGAGCCGGTACCTGGGGGTTAGACCGGCCCCCCGGGCCGGGCGTAAGGGGGCGAAGCCCCCTTGGGATGAGCTCCTTTGCGGCCATCGATCACACAGTACCCTGACGCTGATGCTGATCGAGCGCTCGATGTCGGACGGCTTTCTGTCGAACACGTACCTCGTCGCAGACGGTCCCGGGGGACCCGGATTCCTCGTCGACGCGGGCGGTCCGATGCAGCCGCTGTTCGACGCCGCCGAGCAGCAC
Organism: Actinomycetota bacterium; assembly: GCA_019348575.1. Next base: position 2,899 of record JAHWJE010000099.1, read on the forward strand.
GACATCGACGTCACGCACCTGCTGCTGACCCATCATCACCACGATCACGTGTCTGCGCGCGCGGAGGTCGAGCAGCGCTATCCGAAGATCGTCGTGCTCGGGCACCCGGACGAGCCGATGCAGGCCGAGCCGTTCGCGCCGCTGCAGATCGGCGCCCTGCACGTCGACGCCGTGCACACGCCCGGGCACACGAAGGGGATGCTGAACTTCACCGTCCCCGGCCACGTGTTCACCGGCGACACGCTCTTCAAGAACTCGGTCGGCGGAGTGCGCGCGCCCGGCAGCACGTCGTACGAGGACATCAAGGCCTCGATCATGGACAAGCTCATGGCGCTCGACCACGCGACCGAGGTGCACCCCGGCCACACCGATCCGACGACGATCGGCGACGAGTGGGAGAACAACGCCTTCATCCGCGTCTGGCGCGGCGTCGATCCCGAGGGCGACGAGCAGGTCAGCGTGCGGGGCGAGCCCGCGACGCTCGTCGTCTGGGGCGACGACTACGACGGCGGCCACAAGGCCTGGGTGCGCTGGCGCGACGGGCGCGACGACATCGTCCCCGGCTCGCAGGTCGAGCGTAGAAGCACGTAGTGGCCAAGAAGGACGCGATCCCGACGTCCCGCATCAGCCGCTCGTCGAAGGTCGGGCGGCTCGCGGCGACACAGGCGGCCAAGCAGATGGGCACGCGCGCGACCAACGTCGCCCGCGGCGACGAGGGCCGCGAGAAGGCGCTCGCCAAGCGCCAGCTCGAGACCGCCGAGCAGATCGTCGCCGCGCTGGGGACGATGAAGGGCGCCGCGATGAAGCTCGGCCAGGTCATGTCGTTCCTCGACGTCGGCCTCGTCCCCGAGGAGTACCGCGAGGAGTTCCAGGCCAAGCTCGCCGAGCTGCGCGACGCCGCGCCGAAGGTCTCCTTCAAGGACATGAAGAAGGTCATCGAGGGCGAGTACGGCGCGCCGATCGAGGAGGTCTTCGAGACCTTCGACCCGGTGCCGATCGCGGCCGCGTCGATCGGACAGGTGTACAAGGCGCGCCTGCACGACGGCCGCGACGTCGCCGTCAAGGTGCAGTACCCGGGTGTCGCACAGGCCGTCCGCGCCGACATGCAGAACCTCGGGATCATCCTGCGGCTGATGAAGATGGTCGCGCCGGGCCTCGACCCCAAGGCGATGGGTGACGAGATCCGCTCGCGGATCGACGAGGAGCTCGACTACGAGCTCGAGGCCCAGAACCAGCGCACCGTGGCGCGCCTGTACCGCGACCACCCGTTCATCGTCGTGCCCGAGGTCGTCACGAGGCTCTCGCACGAGAAGGTCATCGTCAGCGAGTTCGTCTCCGGGCGCGGCTTCGAGGAGCTCAAGCAGCTGCCCCAGGAGGAGCGCGACCGGCTCGGCGAGATCGTCTACCGCTTCTACTTCGGCTGCATGTACCGCCACCACCAGTTCTCCGGCGACCCGCACCCCGGCAACTCGCTGCTGCTCGACGACGGCCGGATGGCGTTCCTCGACTTCGGCCTCTTCAAGCGCATCCCGGCCGCGATCTCCGAGTTCGAGCTCGAGATCCAGCGCATCGCGGCGAGCGGCGACGGGCAGGCGCTGATCGACCACCTGCACGCCGGCGGCTTCATCGGCAAGCCCGAGTTCTACACGCCCGAGGGGATCCTGGAGCAGGTGCGCGACATGACGTGGTGGTACCTCAACGACGAGGAGGTCGCGCTCACGCCGGAGATCGCGACCGAGGTCATGATCGAGATGTCCGACCCGCGTTCGTCGCACTTCGCGAAGATGCGCCACGAGACGCTGCCCCCCGACCATCTCTTCGGCCGGCGCCTGGAGATGCTCACGCTCGCCGTCATGAGCCAGCTGCGGGCACGCGGCAACTGGCACCGGATCGCGCGCGAGTGGATCTACGGCGACGATCCGGTGACCGAGCTCGGCCGGCAGGAGGCCGAGTTCTACGCCGCGCACCCGCCTGCGGCGGTGCTGCGCGGCGCCGCGTGACGCGCGGCACGGCGCTGCTGCGGGTCGCGTCGCTCGCGACCGCCGTCCTGGTCGTCTTCGTGTTCGTCGCCTCGAGCGGCGCGCTGTCGGCAGATCGCGTGCGCGACGCGGTCGACCCGCTCGGCGCGGGAGCGGTGCCGGTCTTCGTCGTCGTCAGTGCGCTGCTGACATGCGCGCTGTTCCCCGGCCCGCTGCTGGCCGGCGCGAGCGGCCTGCTGTTCGGCACCGCGCTCGGCACGCCGGTGTCGATCACGGCGGCGACGCTCGGCGCGGTGCTCGCGTTCAGCACCGCCCGCTTCGTCGCCCACGACGCGGTGCAGGCCCTCGCCGGCGAGCGGCTGACGCCGCTGCAGGAGTGGATCGAGCGGCGCGGCTTCTGGGCGGTGCTGTACGCGCGGATCGCGCCGGGCGTGCCGTACTCGCTGGTCAACTACGCCGCCGGCCTCACGAAGGTCGCCCTGCCCGCGTTCGCCGCGGCGACCGCGATCGGCGTCGCGCCGCGGGCGTTCGCCTACACGGCGCTCGGCGGCTCGCTGGACGACCTGACCTCGCCGGAGGCGATCGTCGCGGTCGTCGCGCTCGTCGTGATGGCGCTGACGGGCCTCGTGCTGCTGCGCGCCGAGCGCGCGCGCGACCGCGGCGCGCGGCCTGCGCCTGACGGCTGGTGAGGGCGCTGGTCCGCCGTCAGCCAATGCCGCCCGCAGCGCTCGCTGTCGCCGGCACTCCGCGCGGCCCGCGCTTCCGTGAGCCGCTACTTCGCTGGCATCATCGGGCGATGGACTCAGCTCTTTCGAACGACCTGTTGCGCAGGGGTCGAGCGGCGCTGGCCGCGGCCGATTGGGAGGGCGCGCGCGCGTGCTTTGAGCAGGCGCGGGAATTGGGCGAGACTGCCGAGATCCTCGACGGCCTGAGCCAGGCGGCGCATTTCCAGGGCGGGCACCTGGAGGCGATCGAGTTGAAGGAGCGCGCGTTCGCGGCGTTCCGTCGCCGCGGCAAGCGGGCGGAGGCGGCCGCGGCGGCGCGTTGGCTGGCGTTTCTGTATGGCGCGGTCCACGGCAACAGGGCGGCCGCGAACGGCTGGATGGGATGGGCCGAACGCCTTCTGGAGGGGGTGGAGGAGTCCGTCGAGCACGGGCGCCTTGCGCTCGATGGCGCGGCATGGACAGACGACCCCGCCGAGCGCGAGCGTCGTGCGATGGCTGCGCTCACGATCGCGCGCCGCTTCGGAGATCGCGACCTCGAGTTCAGCGCGCAGGCCCTGCTGGGGCATGCGTATGTGGTTTCGGGGCGGGTCGAGGCCGGGATGTCGCTGATCGACGAGGCGATGGCCGCCGTCGCCGGCGGCGAGGTCGCCGGTGTCGACTCGATCGGCGAGATCTACTGCAGGCTGTTGGGCGCCTGCGAGCGTGCGACGGATGTCAGGCGGGCGGAGCAGTGGATGGCCGCGGCGCGACGCTTCGTGGCTTGGGGAGATTTCGTCGCGCCGACCTGCCGACTGCATTACGGCGGGATCTTGATCGCGGTCGGTCGCTGGGCGGAGGCCGAGCAGGAGTTGCTCGCCGCCGCGCGCATCTTTGAGGGCGG
>JAHWJE010000009.1 GCA_019348575.1 Actinomycetota bacterium
CTGCACGACGTGCTGACCGTGCTGCAGCGCTCCGAACTCGTCACCCGGATGGCCGTCGAGATCGAGCGCTACATCGTCGAGCTCGGCACGGAGGGGCGGCTCATCGAGATGCAGCTCGAGGAGACGATGGTCGGCACCGCCGCCGACAAGGCCGCGCTCGTCCACGACTACCTCGCCGAGAACACCGACGAGGAGTTCGCCGGCGCGCTGGACCAGATCGGGCGACTGCCGCATCACGACCTGCTCGACTTCGGCCGGCTCGCCGAGCTGCTGGGCTACGACCGCAAGCTCAACACGCTCGACTATCCCGTGTCGCCGCGCGGCTTTCGCATCCTCGGCCGCATCCCGCGCCTGCCCAAGCTCGTCGTGGCGCAGATCGTCGCGGACTTCGGCGGCCTGGACGAGCTGCTCGCCGCCACCGACGCCGAGCTCGAGACCGTCGACGGCGTCGGCGAGATCCGTGCGAAGGACATCCGCGAGGGCCTTCGCCGCCTGCAGGAGATAAACCTCGTGGATCGTTACCTACAGACTTGACCGACCGTCCCGCCGACGCCGGGACAGACACCAAGGAGGACATCATTCCCGACGTGACCGAAGAGCAGCTACTGGAGGACCTCGTAATCCCGCTCGAGAACATCGAGTTCGAGCTCGGCGACAACGTCGTCTACCCGCATCACGGGGCCGGCCAGGTCCTCAAGAAGGAACGGCGCAAGATGTTCGGTGAGGAGCGCGAGTACCTCACGATCAAGATCCTGCACAACGACATGACCGTGATGGTCCCGTGCGAGAACGCCGCCCTGGCGGGCCTGCGCCGGGTCATCGACGAGGAGACCGTCAAGAAGGTGCTCGACGTCCTCGCGGACGATGTCTCCGAGATGCCGAAGAACTGGAATCGCCGGTTCAAGCACAACCGCGACAAGATCAAGACCGGTGACATCTACGAGCTGGCCGAGGTCGTGCGCAACCTCGCGATCCGCGAGCACGAGAAGGGGCTCTCCACCGGCGAGAAGCAGATGTTCACGCGTGCGAAGAAGATCCTTGCGTCGGAGCTGATGTACGCGCTGGACAAGGACGAGGATGCCGCCGAGCAGCACCTCGACAACCTGCTCGCCGACAGCGCCGGCGTGACGGTGACGAAGTAGCGCTCGCGCTCGTCGTCGCCGCCGGCCGCGGGGAACGCCTTGGGTTCGGGGAACCCAAGGCGTTCGTCGCGCTGGCGGGCCGTTCGATGCTCGACTGGAGCATCGACGCGCTGCAGGCGGTCGCCGCGGTCGACACGATCGTCGTCGCGCTGCCCGACGGGTGGGAGGGGTCCGCGCCGCAGGGCGCGATCGGGGTGCGCGGCGGGGCGCAGCGCTCGCACTCGGTGCGCGCGGCGCTGACCGCCGCGGCCGGAGATCCCGTGATCGTCCATGACGCCGCCCGGCCGCTGCTGACGGCGCAGATCGTGCAGGCCGCGCTCGACGAGCTCGAGCGCCACGGCTGCGACGCGGTGATCGCGGCGGCGCCGGTCGTCGACACGATCAAGCAGGCCGACGACGACGGCCTCGTCGTGCGCACGCTCGACCGCTCGTCGCTGTGGGCGGTGCAGACGCCGCAGGTCTTTCGGCGGGCCGCGCTCGAGCGCGCGCTGAGCGCGCCCGACGAGGTGCTCGCCGCCGCGACCGACGACGCCTGGCTCGTCGAGCGCGCGGGCGGCACCGTCCGCGTTGCGGCGTCGTCGCCGCAGAATCTGAAGATCACGACTCCGGGCGACATGCGGGTCGCAGAGCTGGTGCTGCGCGAGCGTGCGGCCCACTAGCATGCGCCGCGGATGAGGGGTCAACGCTCTCGGCGCGCGATCGCCATCGGGTTCGTGACTGCGGCGTGCGCCGCCGGCGCCGCGGTCGCCCAGGCTCCCGCCACGCCCGTGGGCGACTATGGAGGCGGCGCGATCGCGCTGCCGGTCGACGAGGACACGGTCGCGAAGGACATGCTGCTGTCGATCCGCGCGCTGCCGAGCGGGCGCATCGGCGTCGACGGCGGGGTCCAGACGAGCTGCGGCCAGGCGACGATCAGGGGCAGGACGGCGCTCGCGCCCGACGGCAGCTTCACGCTGCGCGGTGACGCGACCCGCAAGGCCGACGGCTTCCCCCTCCGCACGACGTTCACCGTCCGCGGGCGGCTGACCGCCGACGGCGGCACAGGGACCGCGCGCGCCGCGATCCGGGCTCGGGCGCGCAAGCGCGCGCCGCGCAGCTGCAGGAGCCGCACGGTGCAGTGGACGGTCCGGCGCGCGGCGGCGGCGGCGGCGCCCGCGCCGGCGCCCCCAGAGGCGACGCTGTTCGGGCTCACGTCACAGGAGGGGCCGAGCGCCAGGCGTCCGATCGTCCTGCACGTCACGAAGGCCGGGCGCGCGATCGACCGCCTGATCGTCTCCTTCCGCGTGCGCTGTCGGGAGCGGCGAATCGCCGTCACCGACGACGTCAACTACTCGCCCGAGTTCGACGTCGCCGCCGACGGGTCGTTTCGCTTCGTCGAGCGCTTCAAGCGCACGTACGCCGACGCGATCGAGCGCACGACGATCGTCGTGCGCGGACAGTTCGACCAGGCGGGGTCCGTTGCCGGGAAGCTGTCGGCAACGCAGCGCTACGCCAACCGGCGCAACGGGCGGCGCGTCGACGTCTGCAGCACCGGGACCCAGTCGTGGTCGGCCCGGCCCTAGGCTAGTGGGCGACGCACCAGCGGGCGCGGATGCTGACCGACTACCACCTGCACCTGCGGCCCGACACGCCGGGCACCGAGCCCGCGGAGTACTTCACCGCCGCCAACGCCGACCGCTACCGGGCCGTCGCGCAGGAGCGCGGGATCGCAGAGCTGGGCTGCGCGGAGCACATCTACCGCTTCGCGCAGGCGCTGGACGTGTGGCAGCACCCGCTCTGGCGCGAGAGCGCCAGGGACGACCTCGACGGCTATGCCGGCTTCGTGCGCGAGGAGACCGACCTCAGGCTCGGCATCGAGGCCGACTTCATCAGCGGCCGCGAGGACCGCATGGCGACGCTGCTGGACGCGCACGACTGGGACTTCGTCGTCGGCTCGGTGCACTTCGTCGGCGAGCACGCCGTCGACCACCAGGGCTACGAGATCTGGGATCACCGCTCGCAACGGCCGGACGAGTTGTGGCGGCGCTACTTCCGCACGCTCGGCGAGGCCGCGCGGACGGGAATGTTCGACATCCTCGCGCACCCCGATCTCGTGAAGATGTGGGGCCCTCAGCGACCTGTTCCCGAGGGCGACCTGCGGCGCTTCTACGAGCTTGCGATGGACGGGATCGCGGAGTCTCGGATCGCGATCGAGGTCTCGACGGCCGGGCTGCGCAAGCCCGTCGGCGAGCTGTATCCGTCGCGGGCGCTGCTCGAGATGTGCATCGACGCGGGCTGTCCCGTCGCGCTGTCGAGCGACGCGCACGTGCCGGGCGACGTCGGGCGCGACTACGCGCGCGCGCTCGAGCTGCTCGACGCGGTCGGCGTGCGCGAGCTCGCGGTCTTCGAGCGGCGCGAGCGGCGGCTGGAGCCGCTGGGGTGACGGCGGCCCGCGCGCGAACCGGCCTCGGCTGGGACTCGCATCGCTTCAAGGCGGGCCGGCCGCTGATCCTCGGCGGCGTCGAGTTCGAGGGCGCCGAACACGGCCTCGACGGGCACTCCGACGCCGACGTCCTGACGCACGCCGTGATGGACGCGCTGCTGGGCGCCGCGGGGCTGGACGACATCGGCGTCCACTTCCCCGACACGCAAGCCTCCTACGCCGGCGCGGACTCGATCGCGCTGCTGGGCGAGGTCGTCGCGACCGTCGCCGAGCGTGGACTTGCGGTCGTCCACGTCGACACGACGGTGCTGATGGAGCGCCCGAAGATCGGCCCGCAGCGGGCGGCGATCCGCCGTCGGCTCGCGGACGCGCTGGGAGTCGACGTGACGAGCGTCAACGTGAAGGCCTCGACGGGCGAGGGAATGGGCTTCGTGGGGCGGCTGGAGGGCGTCGCAGCGCTGGCGGTCGCGACGCTGGCGCAGGTCAGCGACCCGGGATAGGCGGGCGCCCGGTCGCGGCTCAGCTCAGATGCGAGCGAACTGCTTCGCGAGCGGCGTCCTTGATGCCCTCCGTGCCCGGTGCCGCCGCTGCGAGCTCCGACAGGCCGCGCCGGGCGAGGATGACGGTCGCGGCGCCGGCGCCGCCGGCGATGCTCAGCGCGATCGCCCAGCCCGGCATCACGCGGCGCAGCGCGATGAGCGGCAGCGTCGCGATCGACGCGAGGGTGATGGTCCCGGCGACGGCGGCGCCAGCCAGCAGGCCCGCGCCCTTGGCGCCGCCGGCCGCGCGCTCGCCCACCTCGCTCCGCAACTGCTCGACCTCGCGCCGGACGGTCTCACCGAGATCGCGAGCCATCTGCGCGAGGAAGTCGCCGGTCGCCGTACCGCCGGCCGGTGTCGCTGCGTCGTGCTGTGCGTCGTCGCTCATCGGCTTCTCCCGCGTTCGTTGACCAAGAGGTCGCATACCCCAAAGGACGCCGCGGCGCGCGCCTGCTCGTGCTCGGCCTGGCGCTTGAGCTCGCGCAGGGCGCAGGTTCTCCCGCACCGCGGGTGCCGCAACGTGCTCGGCGACCCAGCCGAGCAGGCCGGCGCCGGCGACGCCGTACTGCAGGCGCAGCTCGACGTGCGTGCGCGCGCCGCCGGCGCGCTCGCGCAGGCGCCAGCGCCCGCGCTGGTCGATCCCGGTGACCGACGTCCAGGCGAGATCGCGCGGCGCCTCGTGCTCGACGATCTCGACGAGGCCGCCGACCTCGGCCGAGCCGACGCGCATGAGCGTCCGGTAGCGCGCGCCGCAGCCGCTGACCTGCTCGGAGGCGACCTCCCAGCGCGTGATCGCGCTCATGAAATGCAGGTAGCGCGTCGGGTCGGTGACGAAGCCCCAGACGAGCTGTGGCGGCGCTGCGACGTCGAGCGCGGCCTGGACCCTCATCCGAGGACCGGCAGGCGCCGTTCGGCGGCGAGCGCGTCGAGCGTCTCCTGCATCGTGGCCGTCACGTGGTCGTAGATCTCGCCGACGTCGGGGTCAGGACCGAACTGCTCGCGCAGGTGGATCGCCGGCAGCACCTCGACGGTGATCTTCGCCGGCAGCGGGATGTGCCCGAGCATGTCGCCGACGTTCAGGCCCCACGGCGCGGCGATCGAGATCGGCAGCACCTTCAGGCGCAGCAGCCTGTCGAGCATGAGCATCCGCGCGAGACGCTCGCCGCGGCTGAGGAACAGCGCCGTCTCCTGGCCGCCGGTCGAGACGACCGGGACGATCGGGACGTCGTGCTCGAGCGCGAGCCGCACGAAGCCGCGCCGGCCGTCGAAGGCGATCGTGCTGGCCTCCCACGTCGGCCGGTGGACCTCGTGGTCGCCGCCCGGGTAGACGAGCACCGCCGCGCCCGACGACAGCGCCCGCTCGGCGTTCTCGGGCGACGCGGCGACGACGCCGTACCTGCGCAGGAAGCCGAGCCCGGGCATCGACAGCACGAGATTGTGGGCGAGCTGGTAGAAGCGCCGCTCGACGCCGAAGTACGTGCTGAAGGCGAGCATGAAGACGAGCGAGTCGGGCGACATGTTGCCGCCGGAGTGGTTGCCCACGAGCAGGACCGCCCCGTCGTCGGGGATGTTGCCCAACCCGCGGACCTCGCCCCGAAACCAGAGCGTCGCGAGCAGCCACTGCGCCGGCAGGCTCTCGCGGATGAAGTCCGGATCGCGCTCGTCGAGGTCGGCGACCGGCACGCGCGAGCCGATCGCTCGCGCGAGCCCCCTGACGAGCCGCTCGACGGGGCCGCGCTCGGCGCGCGCGCGCTCCTCCTCCCGGGGCTGCGGCGGCGTCGCGAAGGGGCCGTCGCCGGCCTCGTGGCCGTTGCGCGACGTGGCGTCCGCGGTCTGCGTTCGCATCGCCCGCGAGTCTACGACCCGCCTCTACGCCGCCCGCTCGGAGCCGGCTTGCGGCGGCCCGAGCGCGTCGACCTGCGCGAAGAAGCGCTCGAGCAGCGCGATCGCCTGCCGGGGGCGCTCGACCTGCGGGACGTGGCCGCAGCCCTCGAGCACGATCTGCTCCGCCGTGGGCAGCCAGCGCGCGACGTGGCGCGCGAACGCCGGCGGGATGACGCGGTCGTGCGATCCCCAGACGAACAGCGCGGGCGCCGCGAGCTGCGACAGGCGCGCGTAGAAGCCGTTGCGCCCGTACGGCGCGTCGAGGTAGATGTTGCGCGCGGCGGAGAGAAAGGCGATCCGCGCGCCTGCGCTGGAGTAGATGCGCTGGAACTCGTCGACGACGACGTCGGCCACGCTCGGGTCGATCGCGTCGGCGTCGGCGAACAGCGACCAGAAGTGCTCGGTGACCTTGTCGCGGCTGAACTGGTGGGGCAGCAGGCCGAGCTCGGGCCGCAGCGCGCGCACGATCGGGTGAAAGGTGCGCTTGACGAACGCCACCGCCGGGCACAGCAGCGCTAGTCCTCCGACGCGGCCGGGGTGGCGCAGGCCGAGCTCGATCGCGACCCGCCCGCCCATCGAGTTGCCGGCGACGTGCGCCCGCGCGATACCGAGCGCGTCCATCGTCTCACGCACCGTCTCGGCGAACCAGCGGGCGGTGTACGGAGCGGTCGCGGGCTTGGAGGACGAGCCGAAGCCGGGCAGGTCGAGCGCATGCACGCGATAGCTCTTCGAGAGCGCGGCCGCGGTGTCGAGGAACGAGCTCTTGGCGCCACCGAGGCCGTGGATGAGCAGCACGTCGGCGCCGGAGCCCATCGTCAGTGTCGACACGCGGCGGCCCGGAAGGCGGACCTCGTGGATGCGCAGCAACGGTGCGCGGCCGTTCTCGCGGCGGAACATCCCCTCGAAGGCGACCGCGAGGTCGAGATTGCCGCGCGCGTAGAGCAACCGCCGGCCGAACGCCTCGATGCCCGACAGCTCCCCACGGCGCAGGGCGATCCAGGTGTCGGCGTCGGTGCCGACCACGACGTCCGGCGTGCGGCCCGTGGCGCCCTTGCGCGCGCGCGCGCCATGGGTCGTGCAGCGGACCTCCCACGTGTGTCCGACGTCACCGAGAACGATCCGCCACGTCGCGTCGAAGCCCGGCTCGGCCCCGAGATAGCGACCGGGAAGCGAGCGAAACCCGGCCTCGACGGCGGCCAGTCGCGCGGCATGGGGGGCTGGGGCAGCCATCGTGGCGCCAACCTACCCGGCGGAGGGGTCGGGAGCATCCGTCACCTGAACGCCATCGTCCACGCGCCCGCCAGCTTGAGCCTTCTGGCGCTCGCTAGGGTCACAGATGGCCATGATTCGCCTGCATGACACGCGGTCGGGCGAGTTGCGCGAGCTCGTCGCGCGCGACGACGGCCACGTCGGCATCTACGCCTGTGGCCCGACCGTCTACTCCCGTATCCACGTCGGCAACGCGCGGCCGTTCGTCGTCTACTCGCTGCTCAAGCGCTTCCTCGAGCACGAGGGTCACGACGTCACGCTCGTGATCAACATCACCGACGTCAACGACAAGATCTACGACGCGGCGGCGTCGCTGGGCGTCGCGAGCGCCGACCTGGCCGCGGAGATGGCCGCGCACTACAAAGCCGACACCGACGCGCTCGGCCTCGGGCGGCCGGACGCCGAGCCGCTCGCGTCGGAGACGATCGCGCCGATCGTCGCGCTCATCGCCGACCTGCTCGAGCGCGGGCACGCCTACGCCGTCGACGGCGACGTCTACTTCCGCGTTCGATCCGACCCCGACTACGGGTCGCTGAGCCGCCGCGCGCTCGACGACATGAACCAGGGCGAGGAACCCGCCCACGCCGAGCGCAAGGAGGACCCGCTGGACTTCGCGCTCTGGAAGGCGCACAAGGAGGGCGAGGACACCGTCTGGTCGGCGCCGTGGGGCCGCGGACGGCCGGGCTGGCACATCGAATGCTCGGCGATGGCCGAGGAGCTGCTGGGCGTCGGCTTCGAGATCCACGGCGGCGGCAACGACCTCGTCTTCCCGCACCACGAGAACGAGGCGGCGCAGACGCGGATGGCGCGCGACGCCGAGCTCGCGCAGATCTGGATGCACAACGGGATGCTCACGTTCGGCGACAAGATGTCCAAGAGCCTGGGCAATGTGGTCTCGCTGCACGACGTCGTCGAGCAGTTCGGCCGCAACGCGCTGATCATGCTCTTCGCCGGCGCGCACTACCGCCAGCCGATGGCGTTCGACGACACGCGCATGACGGAGGCGCGTGCGCGCGTCGCGCGCGTGCGCGACGCCGCCCGCGGGCTCGTCGACGGCGAGTCACCCGCCGAGATGCGCCACCTGCGCGACGCCTTCTTCGCCGCGCTCGCCGACGACTTCAACACCGCGGCGGCGGTTGGTGCGCTGTTCGAGTGGATCAGCGAGCGCCACAAGCGCCGCGACGAGGCCGTCGGCCGCGCCGACCTCGTCGAGATGCTCTCCGTCCTGGGCCTGCAGAACCTCGCCGAGCACGCAACCGAGGCCGGCGCCGAGGAGCAGGAGCTGCTCGAGCAGCGCGAGGTCGCGCGCGCCGCGCGCGACTACGCCGAGGCCGACCGGCTGCGCGACGAGCTGCGCACGCGCGGGTGGGAGGTTCGCGACAGGCCCGACGCGCCAGAGCTCGTGCGCATCGAGCAGTGATCCTCTACGGCCGCAACCCCGTGCGCGAGGCACTGCGCGCGCGGCGGCGCGCGATCGCGGAGGTCTGGGCGACGGAGCGCGCGCTCGCGCGCGAGCCGTGGCTGCGCGAGGCCGGCGCGCGGATCGCACGTCCCGAGGAGATCGAGCGCCGCAGCGGCTCGTCCGACCACCAGGGCGTCTGCGCCGACGCGGGCGGCTATCCGTACGTCTCGGCGCCGGAGCTGCTCGCCGTCGACGATCCGTTCATCGTCGCGCTCGACGAGTTGCAGGACCCCCAGAACCTCGGCGCGATCGCTCGCAGCGCCGAATGTGCCGGAGTGACCGGCCTCGTGATCTGCGAGCGGCGCGCCGCGACGATCACCCCGGCCGTCGCCAAGGCGTCGGCGGGGGCCGTCGAGCACCTGCGGGTGGCGCGCGTGCGCAACATGGCCGACTTCCTGCGCGACGCGAAGCAGGCCGGCGCGTGGTGCTACGGCGCCGACGCTGCCGCGACGACGCGCTACGACGAGCCGGACTACCGCGGCGGCGCCGTCGTCGTGATCGGAGCCGAGGGGACAGGATTGCGCCCGCGCGTCGCGAAGTCCTGTGACGCGCTTGTCGCGCTGCCGCTGCGCGGCCACACCGCATCGCTGAACGCGAGCGCTGCCGCCGCCGTGCTCGTGTACGAAGTCTTGCAGCGCCGCGAATCCGCTTGACAGAACTCCATAACGGGGTACTGTGGCCCTATCGAAGGCTGAACCTGAGGTTCAGCATCGAACATCGGTATAGGCAGCTGGCGCCCTGGGAGGGGTCCGCCACTGAGCACATCCGGCCGATCGGGAGCCGGGAAAGGACTGCTCGTGGCACGAATCTCTCAGAAGGCTCAGTCTCAGGTCCAGATCGATGACTACTTCCTCATCGCGCTCGCCAAGAGCGGCGACCGCAACGCCTACGACCGCATCGTGCGCCGCTACTACGGATTCGTCCGCCTCAAGGCCTCGTCGTACTTCCTCGCCGGCGGAGACTCCGACGACCTCGTGCAGGAGGGGCTCGTCGGCCTCTACAAGGCGGTGCGCGACTACCGCTCGGATCGAGAGTCGTCGTTTCGCAACTTCGCGGAGCTGTGCATCACGCGCCAGATCATCACGGCGGTCAAGACCGCGACGCGCAACAAGCACACGCCGCTGAACCAGTACGTCTCGTTCTCGGCTACGCCGGCGGGCTCCAGCGCGGACGGCGAGCCGACGCTCGAGGACGTCATCCCGGGCTCGACGGTCCACGATCCCGTCAACCAGGTGATCTCCTCCGAAGAGCTGCACTCGCTGGTCGGCTGCCTCTCGACGGCGCTCTCGGACCTCGAGTCAAGCGTCCTCGCGCTCTACCTCGACGGTCGTCCGTACGAGGAGATCGCCGAGCGGCTGGGCTGCGACGCCAAGACCGTCGACAACGCGCTGCAGCGCGTCAAGCGCAAGGTCGGGTTGCATCTCGTGCGGCGCAGCGTCCTGAACTAGATGGCTGATTCCACGACCGGCACCGCCATCTGCACGCGTCTCGCGGCGCAGGATCGCCACACGTCGAAGGCGGCCGTGCCGCTGGCACTGTCCACCTTCGAGCTGCGGCGCCCTGCATCCGCGATCCACGCACATCTGACGGCCGCGGCCGCGGAATCAACCATCTAGCGGGGTCGCGCACGCGCGACCGGGTGCTGCTTGGTCTTTCGGTCCTCGGACCGCACGGATGATCGCGCTGTCGGCTGCCGAGGAGGACGACGACGCGTGGCCGACCGGCACGCGCGCAGGCAGTACGTTGCCGCGATGGGGGTGCATGGGGTGGACTTCCTGGCGATCCGTGAGCAGTCGGTGCGGCGGCTGCGGCGATGGAAGCTGTCGGACCCGGGCTCGCTTCCGCTGCACGGCGACGAGGACTTCGAATGGGTGCGCGGCGCTGCGGCGGTCGCCGAACGCTGCCACGCGATCGCCGCCGCCCTCGCGCTCGCGCACCGTGCTCCCGTCCAGACCGTCCGCGACGCGATCGACGAGTACCGCCTCGAGCCGGCGCTGGGCTCGCGCGAGCGCGAGCTGCTGCGCGTCCTGGAGGGGGACGAGGAGGCCGACGAGCAGACGATGCACCAGCTGCTGGTCGACATCGCCTGGCGCGAGGAGGCGCTGCATGCGCTGCTGTGGGTGCTCGGGCTGGTCGAGGATCTGCCACCGGACCGGATGTGTCCCAAGCAGCCGGCCTACGAGCGGCTTGCGCCGGGGCTCGACCCGGGGAGGGCGCGAGAGGACCTGCGGATGCGCCCGCTCAGCGAGATCGCCGCGATGCTGGACATCTACTACTGCCTGCACTGGCATGCGCGCAAGGCGCAGTACCACGGCGACGTCTGGGACTACCAGATCGCTCCCGGCGTCGTGCTCGAGCGCCGGCGCGCGCTCGAGTGGCTGTTTCAGGACGCGTGCTGGGAGGACGTCGACCTGGCCGTCTGAGCAGTCCCGCGCGGATCAGAGCGCAAAGCGCAGCGCGACCTCGGTGCCGCCTTCGGGCAGCGCGCGGATCTCGAAGTCGTCTGCGTCGTGGGCGATCAGCCCGAGTCCGAGGCCGAGCCCCGGGCTGTCCGGACGCGGCCGGGGGCCGACCCCGCGATCGCGCACGCGGATGTCCAGGCAGCTCCTGTCGTCTGCGCGCACGACGACACGCACGTCGCGCTCGCCCTCGCGCACCGCGGCGCCGTCGCGGTAGGCGTGAAGGACGGCGTTCGTGGCGGCCTCGCTCACCGCGAGCTTGATCTGCACGATCGTCGATCTCCCGGCGCCGCGTGCGCGCGCGATGTCGGCAACGGCCCTGCGGATCGCCGGGATCTGCGACGGCTGCGCTGGATAGGAGGCGTCGAGCTCGGTCTCCGACTGTCTGCTCGCCATCGTCATTGCGTACCCAGCAGATGGAGCGACTTCACCTCCAGCGGCGAGTACCGTGTGATCATGCCGCAAATCCCGGTCAACATTGCCGACTTTGTCGGGCGCACGCCGATGCTCGAGCTCACGCGGCTGGCGCCTTCCGGCGTGCGGCTGTTCGGCAAGCTCGAGTCGTTCAACCCGGGCGGCAGCGTCAAGGACCGCATCGGGGTGGCGATGATCGAGGCCGCCGAGGCCGACGGCCTGATCGAGCCGGGTCGCTCGACGATCGTGGAGGCGACGTCCGGCAACACGGGGATCGCGCTCGCGTTCGTCTGCGCGGCGAAGGGCTACGACCTCGTGCTGACGCTGCCGCAGGGGATGAGCCGCGAGCGCGAGGGGCTGCTGCGCCTGTACGGCGTGCGCGTGGAGGTCACCGAGTCACTCGGCGGGATGAACGAGGCGGTCGAGGCCGCGCGTGCGATGGCGACCGATCCCGACGTCTTCCTGCCCGACCAGTTCTCAAACCCCGCCAACCCCGAGGTACACCGGCGCACGACCGCCCCGGAGCTCTGGGAGGCGCTCGACGGCAAGGTCGACGTGCTCGTCTGCGGCGTCGGCACGGGCGGCACGATCACCGGCGTGGGGGAGGTGCTCAAGGACCGCAACCCCAGGCTGCACGTCGTCGCGGTCGAGCCGGCGACCTCGGCGGTGCTCTCCGGCCGCGCTCCCGGGCCGCACAAGATCCAGGGAATCGGTGCCGGCTTCGTCCCGCCGGTGCTCAACCGCGAGATCATCGACGAGGTGATCGCGGTCGACGACGAGGACGCGTTGCGGATCGCGCGCGACGCCGCGCGCCTGGAGGGCGCGCTCGTCGGCATCTCCTGCGGCGCTGCGCTCGCGGCGGCGATCGAGGTCGGCCGCCGGCCGGAGTCCAGGGGCAGCCGGATCGCCGTCGTGCTGCCCGATTCCGGCGAGCGCTACGTGTCGACGCCCTTCTTCGCGCCGTAGTCCGCGGCGCCGCCGGCGCTCCCGGCGATCGCCGCAGCCCGCGTCATGCGCGGGAGTACGCTGTCGGGATGTTCGGTCTCGGAACGCTCGCGCGCGTCCTCGGCGAGATCCGCCGCGACGTCGCGGCGGCACACGCGCGCGACCCCGCCGCGCGCGGCGTCGGGAGCGTCGAGATCCTCGCGAGCTGGCCCGGCGTCCAGGCCGTCCTGGCGCACCGCGTCGCACACGGGCTGCACGGCATCGGCGTGCCGGTCGCGCCGCGCACGCTGTCGATCCTCTCGCGCGCGTGGACCGGCGTCGAGATCCACCCGGCGGCGAGGATCGGCCAGGGCTTCTTCATCGACCACGCCGCCGGCGTGGTGATCGGCGAGACCGCGGAGATCGGCGACGACGTGACGCTCTACCAGGGCGTCACGCTCGGCGGCACCGGCTTTCAGACCGGCAAGCGCCATCCGACGCTGCAGGACAACGTGACCGTCGGCGCGGGCGCGAAGCTGCTCGGCGCGATCACCGTCGGCCACGGCGCGAAGATCGGCGCCAACAGCGTCGTCATCCACGACGTGCCGCCGAACACGACCGTCGTCGGCAACCCCGGCCACCCCGTCCGCGTCGAGGGCAAGCGGCCCGAGGGGCCCGACACGGACTGGGTCCACCTGCCCGATCCGATCGCCGACGCGATCAACCGCCTGTCGGCGCGCATCGCCGAGCTCGAAGGCGAGGTCGCGCGGCTGTCGGGCTCCGAGCGCGAGACGGGCGCCGAGGTGCGCCCGCTGCGTCCCGTGCACGGACCGAGCCCCGCCGGCGGCTGAAGCTCAGTAGTAGACGGTGCGCGTCCGGTGGCGCGGCAGCGCCTTGTACTCCGGCGCCTGACCGCGGCTCCACAGCCAGTTGTCGAGCTCGTGCTCCGTCGCCCCGGCGCGCGCGGCGATGAGCTCGCAGGCGCGGACGGCGCACGCCCGGATCTCGCGCTCCTCGCGGTCCGCCGGCAGCAGCAGCCCGGCGTCGATGTGCGCGGCCAGGTGGTCGTCATAGACCAGTACGCCGTCGCAGCGCAGCACGTGGGGCACGAGGTTGTCGGCGAAGATGGTCAGTGAGTCGAGGTCGTCGAACGTCGCCACGCCGGCCAGCGCAAGATCCGCGGGGACGATCTGGGCGCGCTTATAGAAGCCGCGGTCGGCGAACATGGCCATGCCGCCGGCCAGCACCTCGGCCAGGCGCTGCGCCGACCCTGCGGCCTGGTGCACCAGGTCGAGGACGCTGCGCCGGCCCAGGAAGGCGCCCAGCCCGCGCAGGGCCTGCGCGTAGAGGGCCATCAGCTCGTGGTCGCGGGGCTGGCCGAGCACGTCGGCCAGCGCGTCGGCGCGCATGGCCCGCAGCTGCTCGTTGCTCCACGGTCCCTCGGC